>CAZAKU010000248.1:0-2999 GCA_964485765.1 uncultured Lentisphaerales bacterium | reverse complement strand
GAATAAGCCATGCCAGCATCACCAGCCATAGCATTAGTGATGCGGCACGTATAATTCTTGCCTGTCTAACGGTGACATCTTTGTCTTGCCGGTATATGCGGAGAAAGCACACGTGGCTTTTAAAATACGTTAAGTGGATATGGCCTAGCAAGTAGAATCGCCCGGTTGCGTTTTCTGTCTTGGGTACAGATTGATTTAGGTTTACTATGCGGGCACTTTGTTGTGCACATAAAGATGAAATGGAGATTTACCGTGAATGAAGAGATTGGACAGGTAGCTATTGATGGTTCTGCGGGAGATAACAGGGCTGGCGTGAATGCGCTCAGTGGCAGCAATCAGAGTAGTGTTGCTCCGCCTCCGCTACCGCCGCCTCCGAAGAAGAGAGTCAAAAAAGGCCGTTTCCGGAAAGTAATGCTTATACTACTGTTTGTTGCTCTCGGCCTATACTTTGTGGGGAATCAGTTCGGTGTATTCAGCGTAAGCAAGGATGCTCTGTCGGAGAAATATGGGAAGGACGAGGTCCCGCATCTGAACGAGATATGGTCGACAGGCAGTGGCGAGACCAAGGTGGTACGGGTCCCGCTGAAGGGGATGATAATGCTGGACGGGGGAGGGCTCTTTTCCGGAGGGGGTGCACAGACACGCTTCGCCCTGGCATGTATTCGCAGGGCGGTTGCGGACAGCAGCGTAAAGGGAATACTGCTTGAGGTGGACAGTCCCGGCGGCGGAATAACATCAAGTGACCTGGTATATAAGGCGTTGAAGGACTTTCGCGGCAGTAACCCTGCACGCAGGGTTGTTGTTCTTATGGGCGATCTGGCTGCATCCGGCGGTTACTATGTTTCGTTGGCTGCAGATGAAATTATTGCGCACCCGACTACGATTACCGGCTCTATAGGTGTAATCATGCAGAGTATGAATATACACAAGCTGGCCGAGCGCTGGGGGATTGAGGATCAGTCGGTAAAGTCGGGTGATTTCAAGGATATGATGAATCCGCTCAAGCCGGCCAGTACGGAGCATAGAGAGGTGCTTCAGGGAATAATCGATGATATGTATGATCGGTTCGTGGCTCTGGTGGCCATGGAGCGGGACCTGGATGAAACCCGTGTACGTGAGTTGGCGGATGGACGGGTGTATGTCGCAAAAGATGCCCTTGATTCCGGCCTTATAGATGATATCGGGTATTATGAAGATGCCGTGGATGCTCTCTCCTCGCAGCTTGGTGTAACTAATCTTTATGTAGTGCGCTACGAAACCCCCGGGACACTGCTTGACGTTGTTTTAGGCGGCAGAAGTTCGGTGAGTGAAGCCTTTGAGGGGTTGAAACCCAGGATTGGGTCAAGGATGCTTTACTACTGGCAACCATAAGTAGGAATAGCCCCTTTTCGGTAAGCTTTCTTGCCTTCAACGTACATTTGTAGAGTTACCCTTAATGTGATGCAACGAAACGGCAATAAAATCGACAATATTCAGGAGCCGCGGGCCTGGGCTCTGGCGTATGCCAGACTCAAATCGATCGATGAGCATTGGGATGCCCGCGATCGCCGGGAGCGTGAGATAGAGGAGACCGCGGCGTTTCTTGCTGCATTGGAGCGGTACCCGCGGCTTTTTGCGCTGGCTCCGCTGCTGCATGCCGGCATGACGCAGCGGGCTTTGTGGTCGGTGCTTGTGCCGGTTGAACGGGTCGTTGCACGCACGCGCGTGACCGATGCGGATATGCTTGAGGGTGATTCTCCCGGAGAGGCGGTTGCAAATTCCATGCCGGTAACGGTGGTTGTCGATAGCCTGCGTTCAGCCCTCAATCTGGGAGGGGTGCTGCGCAGTTGTGACTGCTTTGGGTTTGAAAGGGCTGTTTTATGTGGTTATACGGCCGATCCCGCACATCCGCGCGTGGTGCGTTCGGCTATGGGGTGCGAGATGCGTATCCCCTCTGTTCGTGAAGATGATGTCGTCTGCGCCATAGAGTCGCTGAAACGGGAGGGAGTACAGGTTGTCGCGCTTGAAACGACAAATGATGCTGTTGAAGTATCCGACTTCGAATTCAGCTTTCCCTGTGCGATTGTGATTGGCAACGAGCGCTTCGGCGTCACCGCTTCAGCGGTCTCAGCCTGCGATGCGGTTGTCAGCATTGGGATGTACGGCAATAAAAACTCACTGAATGTTGTAAGCGCATTTTCAATTTGCGCTTACTCGATCAGGCAGCGTTACTCAGCTATTTAGAGTGAAGTCCTTACCACGAATGCACACCAATTTTCACGAATGGGAGTGCTAGACATGCATCCCCTTAACGATATTTGTGACGAGTGTTGGCTGAAAAGAGTCAACCACTGATGGACACTGATGATCACTGATAAGAGAGAACCAATCTACAGAGCGGAATCACTGGTTGGGTGCGCTGATAACAGAGAGATTGAGGTTCGTGGAGCCTTTCTCGTAGTAACCGGCCGCGATTACCCGGGGAATTCCATTAATGATTTCACTGTTATAGATGACGGCGTCGGGCAGTGTGTCGTAAATATGGTTAAAGGATAGCTGTGGTCCCCAGGGGATGCCGCACTGCACGGCGGCTGTCTTTTTTTGGTTCCAGGGGCTTTTGCAGCTTATCCACAGTCCGTGGTTGTTGCGGGTGAACTTGTTGCCATTAAGTATGAAATGCTCTTTGGTAAAGGTTACATTTGAGGCGGAGAGTATCTTCTTTATTACGGGGCTGCCCTCCGGCTCCCCGAAAGCGAAGATATTCCACTTTGCATACTCGGCTGGATTACCTCTCCCTTCAATCAGTATACGTGGTAGAGACTTTGCAAAGTTGCGCCACTCAATTGCACGGTCGACAAAGTTCCGCTTTGCATCCGGCGCTTTTTGTGCAGATATGGGCATTACATACGCGAAAGGATCCAGAAACGCGTTTTGAAGAAGGCTGGGCGTTTCGCCCGGGCGCAGAGAGAGCGGGGTGGGGCGTTTGATCTTTTCGGCTCCTTTCACAACCTTCTCTATCC
>CAZAKU010000247.1:0-8805 GCA_964485765.1 uncultured Lentisphaerales bacterium | reverse complement strand
CTTTGTGAGAGAAGCTCAGAAGTTGGTCGGGGAGTAGTCACACCCGCCCGAAGCGGACCCAAGCCCTCATAAAGGAGAGCGGCTACCTGCTATTCTAAGGGAGCAATAGGAATAATCTTCCACTGCGACTGGGAGAGTTCCCGCTCTGCAAAGCACCAGATCAGGATTTTCTTGCTTGTGATAAAGTCGGCATCTTTTTTTGCTTTTTTATAAATATCTATTCGTGAGCTTGTGACACCTGAGCCCCACGCGCCCATCAGGTCGATGTTGACTTCCAGTTTCCCGGTGAGAGCATCAATCAGCCCGGCGTTGACTGTATGCATATCACCTCCGTCGTGGAATACAAGTGTATGGCTGTCGCCAAACAGAAGAATGGTGCTGCGATTCTCTTCTGCCGGTTCCGGGGCAGAAATACGCTTTATGGTGACAGCTTCGCGTTCGGCGGAGTGTTGGCTTGAGAGTTCGGTAAGGTCGCCTCTTATGCGCAGTTCAACGTTTTCTGAAGTGACCTTTCCTTTCAGTGTTGGATCAGGCCGCAGTTTGTTCTGTTCCAGTTTTAGTTTAATGGCCTCGGCTGCACTTTCGATTCCTGCCGGTGACCAATGGGCATCGGTGCGGCAGTATGGTTCGGAGCCCTTTTTGCGCAGCTCGGTGAAGGCGGGAAGAAGGTCGATTACTGTAACGTCTGCGGCTTCGAGTTGTTCTATGAACCCCCTGCGGATGGCGTGCGGCTTCTCGATTGTAGCCGGTGCGGCATCGGGCAGCAGTTTGTCGTGATAAAGCAGAGCCTTGGGCGGCACAGGAAGCAGTAGCAGTTGGATGCCGCGTGCCTTCAGTTGTGCGGCGACATTTGTGATGCAGGTTCCGGGAGCGTATTCTTCGCTGAAAGCGATTTGATCGATTGCGAGGTGTTTTATCTCTCTGGTTAGGAACAACCAGTCGTCGCCGCTGACGGTTACAGGTTTTTCCGATTCTGCGAGCTGTTCAAATGTCGTTGCCGCTGCAGCAGTTGTGTGTGTTCCCACCAGACAAAGTATGAAGCAGAGTGTTTTGATTGCTTTCAGCATAGGGTTGCTCCTTGTTCACTCGAGAAGATTATTTTTTGATGATCTTCTGCGGGCTCGTCTCCAGGAATGAAGAGAGCAGCATGCTCTCCTCTTCGGGTATCGAACTGATCTTTCGCTCAGATGTCAGCTCCGGATGATCATCGGTCGACTCCAGTTTTAGGCTGTACGTTTCACCGGCTCGCAGCTTGAAGTCGATCGGTTTTCGGTCGAATACGTACCAGTAAAGCACTACGAATTCGTCGCCGGCGGAGACGTCGCCGAAATCCTCTTCGGCAATGAAGGTACAGGTAAGCAGTGCACGGGTGTATTCAACCAGAAAGTTATCGAGGTTTTTCGGTATATCCGAGATCGATTTCAGGCGGGCTCTAATCTGGAACAGCTCTATCGGAGAGCGATGGGATGTTCTTTTTTGAGCAAGCTTTGCACGGTGCCGGATCTCATCCTCAGGCATTGTGCGGTTATAGAGTGCGATCGTCTCCATGGATCCGTGCCACGGATAACTTTTATCGGAGCTGCAGCCGACACTCAGGAGGTGGGTTTCCGCCGGTTTTACGGGGCTCACAGGGTTGCCGGTGGCCGTGGCGGCCTTTTCGCCATTAATGAAGATCTCCGTTTTTTCCGGGCTGACGCATATCAACAGATGCTGAGGTGCCCCGGGAGTCAGTTTGCCGAATGAGAGCAGACTTTCGGTCGAGGACGAGGTGTGCCATGTGAGGGTGTTGGCCTGTTGTGAGAGCGCCATGAATTTGTTGTCGGGAAGGCTAAGTTCAAGAATACGTGCGAGTGGTGTATCGATTTTCGCCGGGGTAATAAGCAGTTCGATCGACAGCTCATGGGATTCGCTTATGCCTGCTGCGATCCGCTGTGCATCCTCTGTTTCTGCGCGTGCGCCGCCCTGTTCGAGCAGCAGTGTGTTGTATTGTGTATAGCGTGAGCATCCGTGGGGGTAGAGTCTGCAGATAGAGATCTGGTTGTCTTTGAGTTGGATTTCGTTGTTTGCCTTTGTGTTATCCCATACAAACAGCAGTTTCTTAGTACTGGCTGGCCATCTGTCCGTGAGTGTATCAGTGTCGCTGCTCTGCGGTTGCGGCAGGAAGGGGAGGGGCTTTGCCTGAGGGTAGGTGGATTCGACTTTTTCGGCTCCTGCCACCCATACATCCGGCATATAATCCCCGGCGCTGTTGCTGGTGACCTGAAGCCAGCGCTCAACGCGGGTCAGATCCGGGGCGAGAAGTCCGATATAGATCTCTACCCCGTGGCCATTGCCTATTGAGCGCAGGGGGGTGCGCTGGTATGGCCCGGACATGCATATTACGCGCGGATGGTTACTCCAGCGTGGATGATATACTTCATGTTCTCCGATGCCGGGGGCCTGCCCCAGGTCGATGTGTGAAATGTGTGCGCCGTCTGCCTGATATAGGTCAATTGCCCTGTGCGGGCCTTCGAATACCCACATAATGTAGCTGTTATCGGGGCAGATGGAGGTCCAGCAGCCTCGCTCCTGTTTTTTGCGATGTGATGTCCCGGTAGCCAGAATAGCGGCTTCAGGCCATGGCAGCAGCCCGCAGGCTGCCCGGCCGTCACGCGAGAGGGAGAAGTTATCGCGTGTAACGTTTGTGTGGTCCCAGATCTTCCGGCGCTCATCGGGGTTGTCGATTCTATAGGCCATTATGCTTTGGTATTGGTAGCGCCCGGCAACTGTTTCTCTCGTTTCCGCCAGGATTACCCACTGCGTATCATCGGCGGGGTCTCTCCAAAGCGATAGCAGATAACCCTTTGAAAACAGCCGGGGAGTCCCGCCACTCCAGGGGATAAGCAAAATATTTCCGCCGTCGATACCGTTGTCAGAATAAAGTACCTGTTTCCCGTCGGGTGTGATCAACGGTTTGGTATATGTCCCGGCGGAGGGGCTGAGGATGCGTTCACCTCTGCCGTCTCTGGAGTCGAGGGCCATTACCTGCATGTTATGTTCGTGTCGGCGTGAATGCAGACTTGAACCCCGCTCCTGAAGCCAGACCATGCGCAGGTGAGCTCCTGTTAACGCCTCTGCGGGGGGTGTCGTACTGCCGCAGCCGGTAGTCGAAAAGAGGATAAAGGAGAGGGAGATCAGCGATAAAAGTGTATGGTAAGATCTTTTCAAGATAGAGGCCTGATTGGAGGGTTAAGTGTCAGCATCGATGATGCTGTTCAGTCTCAGCTCTTCAGTACTGTTTCTCATACTCGCCCGAGCTGACCTTCTTCAGCTTGCTGAATCCGGCGGATTTGGCGCGGTCATCAAAGTTGCTGACTGAGGCTCCTACGTTCGGGGCTGAGATTATCTTAATGACCGGGGCTTTGCATATGGGGCATTTGGTTACGGGCGGATCGCTCAGTTTGCGTATTCGCTCGAAACCGTTGCGGCAGAACGGACAGCTCTTATTTTCCGCGTCTCGCGGTTCGTATTCGTAAATAGGCATAACGTGAAGAATATTATCTCATTGGTTGCGAATATGGAAGGGGGAAGTTACTGCGCGGGTTATGTACAGGCTTTAGATAATCTCTGCTGTACTTCAGCTATGCGCTGCTCCAGATCGGGGCTTTGCATAAGATACCTGACAAGGCATGGGTTGCGGGCGCCTGTTTTGAGCACGGTATCGAGATTGTCTCCGTCGATTCCGCCAATAGCGACAACGGGGATGTCAGCAAAATCGAGTACACCGCGCAGCAGTTCCGTTCCAACGGGGGGGTCGGGTATTATCTTGGTCGGTGTTGGGTATACGGGGCCGAAACCGATATAATCCGGTCGGAGGGCCAGCGCTTCACGTGCCTGCTGCAGGTTGTGGGTGCTGAGCCCGATCTTCAGGGGCCTGTCACCTGCAAGCTTGCGGGCATCGGCGATGCTGATATCGGATTGGCCCAGATGCAGTACATCGGCTTCGGCAAGCAATGCAAGATCGGCGCGGTCGTTGATTACAAAGTTGGTTTCGGTTCCATCCGTGACGGCTTTGATTTCAGTAGCGGCGGCCAGAATTTCGCGGTCGTTTAGTTGCTTTTCACGCAGCTGTAGCATCCCTACGCCACGGGCAACACATATTTCGGCAATCTTGCGGTAGGGCAGTACGGGATCCGTAATTATGACATATAGTCCAAAATCGTTCATGGTCTTCTCCTGAATCAGGTCAGACGGTACCGTATTGTGAGAAGCTGGGCAAGCGTGGTTCATCGTCGAAATGTTTCCTCTATTTTCTTGTGAGTTGAATGATTGGTGGGGTATTATTATTTGCTTGGTGCGGATCTAATTCAAAGGAGTTGACAGATGAGAAAGTTCTTTTTCAGTGCGATAATGATTTCTGTTTGTATGGCGACAGTCGGTAACGTTTGGGCGGTTGAGGCCGATGTTGACGGTGCGGTACTCGGTAAATGGACAATGGATTTTGATGCGGCAAAGGAGCTGGCAAAAGCTGAGGACCTCCCGATACTTATGAATTTTTCCGGTTCTGACTGGTGTGGCTGGTGCAAGTTGATGGAGAAAGATGTATTTACAAATGACACATGGAAGGCCTACGCGGAGAAGAGCCTGATAATGGTGCTGGTTGATTTCCCCAAGGATAAGACTCTTGTTCCTGAGAGGTATGTCGAGCGCAATGAAACAATTAAGGAAGAGTTTGGTGTAACCGGCTTTCCTGCGTTTATCCTTCTCGATGCGGATGGAAAGAGTGTTCTTGGTCGCCTGGGGGCAGGAAAGGAGAAGACGCCTGAGAGTTTTTCAGGAGAGATCAAAGCTCTGACGCGTTATTGCGCCGGACATGTGGATGCTTTCGTGAAAGATATGGAACCCGAAGCACGCGCAAAATACCTGGCTATTATCAAGGATATGAGCGGTGGCAAGGAGGCTATTGCCTCTGAAAAAGAGAAGATAGCCGGAGCTAAGGCACGTATAGAGGAGTTTAAGGCCAAGGTTGATGGTTGCAAGGAAGATGCTACAGAGTTCCGGGCATCTCTTGGGGGAGAGGAAGCCTTGAAAAGTTATCGTAAAGCAAAGGCCGGCCTGGTCGCTGCTGAGAAAGAGTTAGAGGAATGGCTTAAAACAAAACCAAAGCGTTCCGAAGAGACGATGAAGCAGTACAATGAGCTTAATGAACGCATCGCGAAGCTCAAATCTGAGATTAGCGACATTTAGCCCGTATATTTAATGGCAGTGCTCTCCACGTTCTCGCGACGACTACTCGTGAAATATGCGGGTCGCATTCTTTGTATCGAAAGGGGTGCCTTTCGATATGGAACGGGATTGGGTTTACAACGCGGATTGCGCGAGTCACAACATTTGTTGTTCGCGTTATCGGCGTTTTTTTCTGCCCGTTAATGAAGCGGGAGTGATCTGTGTCTTCTGAGCCACCCTATTCTTTACGCTCTTCTCAACAAAGAGTTTCTGACCACTGAATGGGTCGCAGCCTGTGGCGTACATAAGGGTCGCGTAGGTCGACGGGGTGGGGGTGAACAGCTGTACCTGCTCCGGTCGGATATGCAGTTTGCTACTTACAAACCGGCTCAGCTTTTTCATATCCTCCTCTGTGCATCCCGGATGTGCGGCGATGAAGTAGTAGGTCAGGAACTGTTTCTTATTGTGACGTGCTGAGGAATGGGTGAACTTCTCCCGGAATTCGAGCAGGCTTTTCGGGTCGGGTTTACCCATAGCATTCAGGACACTTGCCTCGCTGTGTTCAGGTGCCAGTTTGAGTTGCCCTGAGACGTGATATGCCGCAAGCATATCAATATATTCTTCGTGAGACGGGTCGGCCATTACCAGGTCGTGGCGTATGCCTGAGGCAACGAATACATGATTAATCCCGGGTATTTTACGTAGCATACTCAGTAGGTTGCGCTGTGGCAGGTGGTCGGGATTTAGTTTCGGACAGGGGGAGGGAAAGAGACAGCGTCTTTTGCACTTGGCGCCACTGCGGTGGGTACATGAGATGGCATACATGTTGGCGGTGGGTCCGCCCACATCGCTGATTACTCCTTTAAAGCGTGGATGCTTTGTAAGGGAGCGTGCCTCACGCAATATAGACTCCTGTGATCTCGAGTGAACAGAGCGTCCCTGATGCACCGCGATGGCGCAAAAGTTGCATTCTCCGTAGCATCCGCGGTGGGTTGTGATAGAGAATCGGATGGTTTCGATCGCACGTACAGCGCCCTGGCTTCTCTCCTGTGGGTGCACATCCCGCTCATATTCCAGCTCTGCGGCGGCATCGAGTTCCTTTTCGCTGAGAGGCTGTGGGGGTGGGTTCTGTACCAGGAAGCGGGTATCCTGCTTCTGGCATAGCGGAAATTCTGATGCGGGTGTGTTGTGTTCGTAAAAGCGGTGAAACATCTCTATGAAAGCTTTGCCTGATGCGGTTACCTCATCGAAGCCGGGCACGGTTTCGGCGTTTTCGGGTAAATTCTTTGCCAGATAGCAGAGTCCCCGGATATCTGTCGGCGGGAGTGAATCGCTGAGAGCCTTTGCCAGTTCCACTATCGACCTGTCGGCCATTCCGTAAAGCAGGTAGTCGGCTTTCGCATCAACCAGGATAGATTTGCGGATACGGTCGTTCCAGAAGTCGTAATGAGACATACGGCGCAGGCTGGCCTCGATACCCCCCAGGACTATCGGCACTGTCCCTTTGTATGCACGCCGGATGAGATTTGAGTAGATGATCGTTGCGCGGTCAGGGCGTCTGGTGTTCTCTCCTCCGGGGGTGAAGTCGTCGTTTCTGCGCTTACGCCCTGAGGCGGTGTAGTTTGCGACCATGGAATCAACGCATCCGGCCGACACCCCCCAGAAGAGGCGTGGTTCTCCGAGACGTTGGATGTCGACGGGAGATTCAGTGTCGGGCTGGCTTATGATACCCACCCTGTAACCGGCCGCAAGCAGAGTCTTGCCTACAACGGCAATCCCGCTCATAGGACTGTCTATATAGGCATCGCCGGAGATAAGTATGACATCAAGCTTGTCCCAGCCCAGCTCTTTCAGCTCTTGTTGTGTTGTAGGGAGAAACATTGCCGATTACTTAACCTTTACGCTCTGTTCTATAGTCATAACCGGCATCAGCGTCCCATAACTCCCCTGAAAAGGCAACCACCTTGCGGGTTCATGAATATGATCACTCTATGAGTGTTGTCAGCCACAGGGTGCCTTCGCTGAAGTATTCTGCCATGCCAATGGTGAAGATTATGTAGCCGTACAGTGTGTGTTCAATCGCGCTCATAAGCACTGAGCGAGTACGCTGGTAGGTGTGATTAATGAAGAAACCGCCGATGGCGCAAAGCAGCATAACCGATGGGTTACGGAAGACAATATGCGCCAGCCCGAACAGCGCGGCAGATGCGATCAGCCTGCTCCTTGCACCGGGAAACAGATCCCCGAAACCCTCAAAAAGGAGTAGCCTGAACAATATGGATTGAGGGATAACCGATACTATTGGGTATGCTATTAGTAGTTGGTACCATCGAAACCTGTCGTAGAGGGGAAGCACAAAAAACGATTCCCGATCGTAGATAAAAATGGTCACGGCGCATATAAATGCCAATATCGCAGCACGCAGGAGTATAACTCTGATAGGGTTACCTCCTCTTGTCCTCGAAATAGGCACACGCTCTCGGTCTTTGAATAGCAGTAATAACGGCAATGATGCCAGTGTGGCAATCCAAAGCGCCGGCAGCGCCCAATTCGCGGGTGCGAAAGCGTAAAGGGTTATGGGAAGGGCAATGTAGATAGTCGAGAAAATGCCCCAGCGAATAATCAGAGTGCCTGTATTATGGGTTGAAGAGTGCATGGCAGCGCTAAGCCGTATATTGTGTCAATTGTGAATTGCTCTTCCCTGTGGCTTGATTAAATAACAGTTTAAGAGGCTTTACCAGTTATAAAACTGAAAAAATATCTCTGAGAACTTTGCATAACGCTGATTTGACGCCATATCGCTGATTTAGTAGCATGAATGAACTGTTCGTACTTCTGTTGTGCCGTGATTTTGCCCTCTTGTGGGTAGATCGATTTGGGGGATTAGCTATGTGGAATTGGTTTTTAGATCAACATGCGGTTATTCAGGCGTTATTGGCCACGCTCTTTACCTGGTTTGTGACGGCCGCGGGCGCAGCTCTGGTTTTCTTCTTTAAGACGATTAACCGCAAGGTGTTGGATGGCATGCTGGGGTTTGCGGCGGGGGTAATGATTGCTGCCAGCTTCTGGTCGCTGCTGAATCCGGCCATTGCCATGGTTGAGGAGGCCGGTGGGGTTCCCTGGATCCCGGCACTTACCGGTTTTCTGGCTGGTGGCGGTTTTTTGTGGGTGGCAGACAAGCTGCTGCCGCATCTGCATCCTGGAATGAAGTTGCAGGATGCCGAGGGGATTCATACCCGCTGGCAGCGCAGCGTGTTGCTGGTGCTGGCGATTACCCTGCATAACATTCCGGAGGGGCTGGCTGTGGGGGTTGCTTTCGGCGCGGTTGCAGCAGGGATGCCCGAAGCGTCGATTGGTGCCGCCTGTGCCCTTGCGCTTGGTATAGGTTTGCAGAACTTTCCTGAGGGGACATCCGTTTCGGTTCCGTTGCGGCGCGAGGGGATGTCGCGGCTTAAGGCGTTTTGGTATGGGCAGTTGTCGGGGGCGGTGGAGCCGGTTGCCGGGGTGATTGGTGCCGTGGCGGTTATGATGATGCGGCCGTTACTGCCTTATGCCCTCTCCTTTGCTGCCGGGGCCATGATTTATGTGGTGGTCGAGGAG
>CAZAKU010000246.1:0-3056 GCA_964485765.1 uncultured Lentisphaerales bacterium | reverse complement strand
GGGCTGAAGTGGCTGTTGACGCAGCAGCAACCGCTCGGGGGGATTTGGGGCAAAGGCAATTTATATGATCATGGCATTGCCACCCTTGCACTCGGCGAAGCTTATGGATTGAGTAAAGATGAAGATCTGCTTGAGCCGGCGCAGATGGCTGTTAATTTCAGTGTTGATATACAGAATGCAAGTGACGGCGGCTGGCGTTACGACCCCGGGCAGCAACCGGGCGATATGTCGGTAAGCGGCTGGCAGATAATGGCGCTTAAGAATGCTGCTCTTTCGGGATTGTTTGTACCGGAGCGAACCTTCAGTGGCATCCGTAAATGGCTTGAGTCTGTAGCGGGGGGTAAGAATGGCGGACTGTTCGGATATCAGGGGCATAGCGGAAGCTCACCCGCAATGCGGGCAACAGGTTTCTTCTGCAGCCAGCTTATGGGTCTGTCGCCTAATACACTGCGGGCCTTCGAGTCTGCCGATGATATTATGGCGAGCGGTATAAGTGTTGATGACCTTTACTATGCCTATTACGGGACTCTGGCGGCCAATCAGAATCAGGGGGGTGTCTGGAAGAGCTGGCATGGCGCACTTTCGAAGGGGTTCATAGAGCTGCAGAATGCAGACGGCAGTTGGAATGCAACAGGGCAGCATGCGAATCGTATGGGGAGGGTTGTAAGCACTGCTCTGGTCGCGCTTTCGCTTCAGGCGCATTATCGTTACACCCCTATGTACGGGTTGGGGTACCAGCCCGATCGCGAAAGAGTAGAACTTTCGCTGTATAGCCGCGACCAGCTGCCGGCTGTGCCTATTTACCGGCGCGCCAAAAGGCTGCATAAACTTAACTCTCCCGGCAATGATATGCAGCCCGCGGTTACGGCACATGGCGATTTTCTCTATTTCTCATCGGACCGACCGGGCGGGGTTGGCGGATTTGACATATACCGCTCACGCATAAGTGCGGGGCGTGTCTCAGAAGCACGATTGCTGGATGACGCGATAAACAGCGAAGCCGATGAAGCTGATCCGGCGGTTTCGATGGCCGGGTTTAAGCTGTTCTTCAGTTCCAACCGTGATTCCGAGGATAAAGCTGACCATAGGATTTACAGTTCCGTGTCACGCAGAGTGCACAGGGTTACCGATAATTCCAGATATCCCGCAATTGTCTGGTTGTTCCGGTCGTTTCCCTGGCGCATGGGGATGCTTCTTTGCGGTATTGCACTCCTTATAGCCTGGTGGTTTGTGGGTCGGACGAAAAAGATCCTGAAAGCGTCAGACGCTAATGATGCATGGCTGGATATTGCCGTACGCAGCATTCGCAAATGGTGGCTGCCCTTTGGTGTGTTGCTACTGGTTGTGATATGCGCGTTTTCATTACGTTCATCGCTTAACAGGTCGTTGTGGTGCTATTATACCGACGGCACAGATCTCCGCAAAAGTGCACTGGACAGGGATGTCAGGCTCATTCTCTGGGACACGCACTATACCGCGGCGCCATTCAATACCCCAACCAATGCAGTGATGTCCTGTTTTTCGTATGACGATGCACGCTGGTTCTTTGAATATCTTCCCGCAGATACTAATAGCCCCAATATCTATTCATCAAGCTGGGACGGGTTGTCGTGGAGTGGCAGGGAGGAGTATTCCGGCGACCTTCTGCAGGAGAATGCTTCAGCCGAGAGTATCTACGGTGACGGATACAAGTATTACTCCCTGAGCAGTGAGTCCGCAGGATATGGCGCAGAAGATCTTTACCGCTGTGCATTAACGAATGAGAGGAGTGCATACATAGAGAATCTCGGGCGGGAGATCAACAGTGATTACGATGACCTTCAGCCTGCGGTAAGGATGGGGGGGTTCGAGCTGTTATTCTGTTCGAACCGCGGGGAGGAGGATGCAGGACACTATATGCTTTACACCGCCACCGCGCGTGAAGTCTCGGAACACATCGATTATGCGCGCTGGCACAGTCTCATGGCTATGCTGGGCCGCATGAAATGGTGGATAGCTGCACTCTGTGTGGCTATTGTCGGGTTATGGTATCTTCTGCGTCACTGGCATGACATCACCAGCCTGTTTCATAAGTGTCTTGCAGCTTCTGTAGCCGTTCACCTGCTGCTGTTGCTGTTTATGGCATTCTGGATAATCACATCAGAGTTTATATCATCGGCTGAGGCGACCTCTATGGAGATTACGCTTGATGCCGATGCACTGGCACAGGAGCGGCTGGCTCTTGAGCTTGAGCAGACCGTAACCGATATGCCTGAGATGCCGGAGTCTATGCTCGCTGAGCAGAAAGCCTCTGATGCGGAGCTGCCCGTGTTCGAACCCGAGAAGCGGGAGATGGAGCTGCCTGTTTCGGATGACAGCAGTGAACGCTCCTTTGTGCCCGGTGCGGAGCCGCTCAATGCGGAGCGGGCAGAGGATTCCGAGCTTGAAAATATTGATAACCTGCCGAATGCAGCACTCCCGGAGCTGGAGATGGTGTTTGAGAGGGAGGAACGCCCGGAATTACAGGCTGATAAAGCCACCGAACAGAAGCCTGAGCCTTCTGCGGTTGAGCAGCTTGTTGAGGCCCCCCGGGTAGAGGCTGTGACTCCTGAAAGGCAGCCCGACAGGGCTGAAATGGAAGTCTCTGAGCTGAGCGATCCGGCCGAAGTAAAACGAACCGCTGAACCTGTTGAGACTGCTACTGCTCAGGCGCAGCTCTCCCCGACCTCTATAGAGTTGCCTGAGGTCGAGATGGCTGAGGAGTTACCGGAGTTCAATCTGGAGCAACCGCCAGAGGCGCTGCCGGAGTATAAGGCCGAGACTCAGGTTGCCCAGAACTCAGAGCCTTCGCCTCCATCGTTTGAGATTGAAGCAGAGAAGATTAAAGACGTTGTTATGCAGAAACTGCATGCGGAGGAGGTAGCCGCTGAATCGGCTCAGGTCTCTCACCAGATGCATACGAACCTGCTGCATGAGGCGGTTGCCGCTAACACTGCGTTTTCCTCCTCTATGAGCAGTGCAGGTGCGGTTGATCCGGTTTCTTTTGATCCTCAGCTAAATCAGTTCGAGGCCATTGG
>CAZAKU010000245.1:0-3387 GCA_964485765.1 uncultured Lentisphaerales bacterium | reverse complement strand
ATTGATATCTGCTGGCGTATGAGGGATGAGGTCATTGAATATGTCTATAGAACGTATGGTGCTGAGCATGTGGCGATGGTTTCAACCTATGCAACAATGCGCCCGCGTATGGCATTCAAGCTGACAGCAAAAGCCCTGGGGATCCCTGAAAGCGAAACAGCTAAACTGCAGGCTCTCCTGCCGTCAATGTACGACCTGCCTGAGGAGGAGTTGCGAAAGCAGCTGGCCGACTGGAGCAGTTTGGATCTTAAACCGGATATCGTTCTGAAGGCTATCCGGCTTGCGCATGATATCCAGGATGCTCCGCACCACCTTTCCATCCATCCCGGGGGTGTGGTAATAACACCGGAGCCAATAGAGGATTATGTGCCGCTGGAACGGGCAACCAAAGGGCTTGTGGTGACCCAGTTCGAAAAAGACGCGGTCGAGGAGATAGGTCTGGTTAAGATTGACCTTCTTGGTAACCGTGCCCTCTCCAATATCGCCGAGAGCATTCGCCTGGTTGCGCAAAACGTGGGGACAAAGCTTGAGATCGATGACATTCCTGAGGAGGATCAGGAGACGGGACGTTTGCTGATGCGGGCAGATACCATCGGTGTGAATCAGCTTGAGAGTCCTGCTATGCGACACCTGCTGAGTCAGCTTCAGGCTGCATCTCCGTTCGATGTTATGCAGACGCTGGCTCTGATCCGGCCGGGGGCCGCGTCGCTGGGAATGAAAGAGACCTTTGTGAAGCGCCGCAGAGGGGTAGAGAAGGTCCCCGAAATCGAGAGTCGCATCGACGATATCCTGAAAGAGAGTCACGGAATAATGCTCTACGAAGATCAGGTTCTTCAAGTCGTTGCAGCTCTTGCCGGGCTGCCGGCCCACAGGGCAGATCACTTCAGGAAGGCGGTTGTCCGCTGCAGCTCCAATGAGCAGCGGCGCAGCTTATCCGAAGAATTCCTGTCGCTCTGTGATCAGAACAGCGTCCCCCGAGAGATTGCAGCCGATTTATGGGTTCAGATGGCAAAGTTCAACTCCTACAGTTTCTGCAGAGCACATGCGGCCAGTTATGCAAGGCTGGCGTGGGCAAATGCATTTATGAAAGCTCATCATCCATTGGAATTCTGGGTCGGCGCATTGAACAACAATCAGGGGGTTTACGAAAAATGGGTGTATGTGGAAGAAGCGAAGCGTTCAGGCATTCCCGTGCTCCTTCCATGCATCGATCGCTCCCTGAATGAGTTCACTCTTGACGGCAGGGCTATACGGAGCGGACTGGGGTTGATCCGCGGGTTGAGCACCGCGTCGAGGCTGGCGATCATCAGGGATCGGCCGTTCGAAGGACTATGGGATTTTCTTTCGCGTACGGCGGTGAGGTATGCGGAGATGGAGAACCTGATATGCTCCGGCGCGCTTGACTCCCTTGGGTGTTCGCGACCCGGGTTGCTTGCGCAGACCGAAGAGGTTTTTAAAGACGCCAGATCGTCTCTCATGCAGGGAACGTTGTTCAGCATGGATGCAGCACCTCATGCTCAGGTCAAGATGAAGCCGTTTAGTGAGTTGAGAAAACTGAATGATGAGTGGCGGATCCTCAACATCTCCGTAAGGCGGCATCCCGTAGCTGTTTTTCGTGGATTGCTCAGCAGGAGTGGATATGTTACAGGTAGGGAGCTTCACGGATATGCCGGCACCAGTGTGAAAGTCTGCGGCATGCTTGCTGCCAGCCGGGTGTTGCCGATGCAGCAGAACCGGGAAACCTGCTTTATGACCTTTTCCGATGAAACAGGGCTTTTCGAAGTGATCATTGATGCCAACGATTTTACGAAATCGAAGCAGGAGTTGGCATCGGAACATTATGGCGTCTACCTTATCGGCGGCGTGGTAAAGTCACAGTATGGTTCGCTATCCGTTGATGCGGATTGGGTCGCCCCTTTAGACGAAACGAGCCTGACTGCAATACGAAACGAATCGAAACAGAGCAACGGATAAGATTATGCAGAGTCAATCGACAGTATGGGTTGGAACGTCGGGGTACAGCTTCGAAGACTGGAAAGGGCCTTTCTACCGAACGAGCATTCGTCAGGGAGATATGCTACCGTTTTATGCATCGCAATTCGAAACGGTTGAACTGAACTACAGTTTCTACAGGCTGCCTTACTGGAAGACCTCGGAGGCAATGCAGAAGAAGGTGCCGGAGGGGTTTCTATTCTTCGCGAAGCTGTTTCAGGGGGTTACGCATGAGGGTGACATCTCTTCGATTCCAAAATTCAAGCTCGGCCTGCAACCGTTTGTCGATGCAGGAACACTTAAAAGTCTGGTAGTTCAATTCCCGCAGTCGTTTCATTATACCGAAAAGAATAGTGACTATATGCTGCGTGTTTTTGATGCACTTGCTGACTATCGTATATCGGTTGAGTTTCGTCACAGGTCATGGTTCTCCCCCGACGTGAATGAGACGCTTCGTGAGCGTAAGGTGTCGCTCATTACCGTGGATGTGCCAGACATTCCAGCGCTGTACCCCTCTGTCCCGCTGGTGACCGGCGATATCGGTTACGTCCGGCTTCATTCTAGAAACGCAGAGAACTGGTATGGTACGGAGCTGCGTTATGACTATAATTACTCTGAAGAGGAGTTGAAGGAATGTCTTTCTCTTCTGGAGACAATCAGCAAGAGTACAAAGAACATATTTATGTTCTTCAACAACTGTGAAAACGCCCAGGCAGCATTGAACGCGCGGCGGATGAAAGAGATCATTCAGAACGACTCGAAAACCTTAAAATGCGCAGAGCTGAACCGAGGCGTTGAAACCATAAAGGGTGGCCTCTGGGCATAGGGCTATGCCCTGAAGCTCATAGATGGATGTTGGTTTGTCAATTTTGTTGGCGATCGTGTGAAGTGGAACAGGAAAAAATTATGAAAATATATATAGATGCGGATGCGTGCCCGGTTAAGCAGGAAGTTTACCGTGTTGCCAAACGCTGCTCACTCGATGTCACCCTTGTCGCCAACAGCTGGATGCGTACACCCGATACGCCGAGCATTAGACTGCAGGTGGTGGGCGCCGGAGCTGATGTGGCAGATGACTGGATTGTCGAGCATGTAGAGCCTTATGACATTGTGGTTACATCCGACATTCCACTTGCCGATCACTGTATAAAGAAAAACGCACGCGTACTCTCCCCCTCCGGAAAAATCTTCACAACAGATAATATCGGTGACTCCGTCGGCATGCGGGATCTACTCTCCGAACTTCGCGGCGCCGGCATGGTAACGGGCGGCCCGCCGCCGTTAACACAACGCGACCGCTCTAATTTCCTGCAGAAGCTCAACAATTTGATCGAATCCGTTCGTCGTGCGATGCCTTCTGAGTCATAGTCTTAACATCCATCTTTCATGGCTAGA
>CAZAKU010000244.1:0-5421 GCA_964485765.1 uncultured Lentisphaerales bacterium | reverse complement strand
GATTAACTCCTGCATTTGTGTTGATTCGGATAGTTAATTGTTCTGAAATGGCCTTGCGTCTTCGCGCCTGCCCCGGGGGTCATATACGTCTGTGGAATCTGCATATTTATGAGCTCTCTTTACGGAGCTGCTGTTTCATGTATGGTTGACGGGAAATAATATACCTGCCGAAACCTATTAATGCGATATTGAAGGGTGCTTTTTGTTGGCGTAAACCGGCGTATTCGGGCATTATTTATCTTTCGGACGAAAGAGAATATGATTGCGCAGTTGCGCGGAAGTGGAGACGATTATGTCAGTAGAATCAAATGAGTACAGAGAGCAGCGACTTGAGAATATGGAGAAGCTCCGGGAACTGGGGTATGAGCCTTACGGCAGGGCTTATGAGCGAACAGGTCTGCTGGGCGATATTCGCGATGGCTTCGAGGAGGATAGAGTTGTTCGGGTTGCCGGGCGCTTGATGACTGTGCGTAAGATGGGCAAGACTCTGTTTGCAGATCTGCGGGATGGTACCGGGCGGTTTCAGCTTTTTGTGAACAAGGGCGTTCTTGGCGAAGAGATCTTTGCGGCATTTAAGTTGCTGGATATCGGAGATCATATAGGCATAGTGGGGGAGCTGTTTACGACCCGCACCGGTGAGCCCTCTATTCGTGTTAAGGAGTGGGTTCTGCTATCCAAGGCGTTACTTCCGCTTCCCGAGAAATGGCATGGATTGCGCGACACCGAGCAGCGCTACCGTCAGCGTTATCTTGATTTGGTTGCAAACCCGGAGGTGCGCGACATCTTTAACAAACGCATAGCTAGCCTTAGGGAGATCAGGCGCTACCTCGAGGATCGTGGTTATCAGGAGGCGGAAACGCCCATGATGCAGCCGCAGGCCGGCGGTGCAGCCGCCAGGCCTTTTGTGACGCATTACGAGGCACTGCATACCGACATGTTCCTGAGGATTGCGCCGGAGCTTTATCTCAAGCGCCTGCTTGTAGGCGGCTTTGATAAGGTCTTTGAGCTGAATCGGAATTTCCGTAATGAGGGGCTTGATCGTACTCATAATCCTGAGTTCACGATGCTGGAAATGTACGAAGCATACTCCAACGTGGATGGCATGAAGGTTCTTATTGAGGGGATGATCCGGCATATTGCGACAACGGTATTCGGCACTCTGAAGATTGGAGAGGGTGATGATCTGATCGACCTTGAGTCTCCCTGGCGGACGGCTACATATAGAGAATTGATTTGCGAGCGTATGGGGGATGATTGGTTTGATATCGATCTTGCCGCGAAGCGTACGCGTGCCGAAGAGGCAGGGCTTGATCTTGACCCGGAATGGGGTGATCTGATGGTCACGCATGAAGTGTATGAGAAGCAGATCGAAAAATCGCTTAAGCAGCCGACGTTTGTGACGCGCTTACCTGCACAGTTGATTCCTCTGGCAAGGACATGCGAGGATGATCCATCTTTGGTGGACGTATTTGAGCTCGTTATTAACGGGCAGGAGGTAGCGCCGGCATATACCGAGATGAACGATCCGCTGGCACAGCGTAAGCGTTTTGAGGATCAGGCCGGTGAGGATGCCGAAAAGGTGGATGAGGAGTTTCTCACCGCGCTTGAACACGGCATGCCGCCTGCCGGGGGAATGGGTATGGGGGTCGATCGTCTGGTTATGATTCTTTCGGGTCAGGAGGCAATTCGCGATGTTATTCTCTTCCCTCAGCTACGGCAGAGGTCGGCAGAGTAATGTCGGCAGGGCTGTGCTCGGGTTAGTCCCACCCTTAGTCGGTTACACTTACTCGAGCAGCTTAGTCGAATCAGTTCGTCTCCCACGGCGCACCGCCATCCAGCGCACTCTGACGATCCGTCTTTCCCAGCCCTCGGGGACTCGTCCACTCTCTCTATAGGTGTACCGGTCTGCTGCGGATTCAGGGGTTGATATGACGGTAGTGCATGAGCGGCTTGTCGTCTAATGGAGTCAGGCAGGAGATCGAGGTGCCACGCCCCTTTTCTGATTCGATAACAAGTTCTGCACCTATGCTGTGGGCTCTGCGCCGCATGACTGTGAGGCCGACCCCGCAGGGCTTGGTAGAGGTCTCCTGAAAGCCGGTTCCATCGTCACTGATTCCGAGCATTATCCCTTCATGAGCTTTCTTAAGCGAAATCGATATTATTGTTGGTGATCCGTGGCGGCAGGCGTTGTTGATAGCTTCACTGGCGATGTAGTACATCTCGCAGGCAACATTAATATCCCTGGGTTCTGTCTCTTCATCGAACGTGAGTGCGCAGGTGACAGATTTCACCTGTTCCGTTTTCATGGCCAGGTTCATGAGGGCTGAGCGCAGTGCGTTGGGGCCGGGGTTTATAGGTGAGATTCCGGATACGATCTCACGAATCTGCCTCATAGCGGTCTCTAGCGTCGAGTTCATATCCGACATCTCACCCGCAATGACACTGTTGGTTGTCTCATATTTCTTCTTAAGGACCTGTCCCATCAGGTGAGCCGCTGTGAGTTGCTGGCAGACGGTATCGTGCAGTTCGGTTTGTACCTGTTTCCATGCAGTACGCTCCGCCTGTGCAATCTTGCTCTCCACAAGTACCTGCTGCTTTCGCAGGCTCAGCAGCGATGCAGTGTCATTTACCAGCAGGGCGATCTCATTAACAGCATCATCGTGGAATGTCTCCTCTTCATGAGAACTCAGTACTACGCAGAAGTGGACAGTGTCGTCGATGATTACCGGGAGCGCCAGATTTGAGAGAATCCCCTGGCTGAGGGAACGTTCGCAGCAATCTTTAAGGACGTGGCCGTTAGTTGTGGGACCGCATCCGAAGGGCTTGCGCATCGATATCGCACGGTTCATAATAATGCATATATCTGGTAGCTCGGGTGCATTGAGGTCGAGCTTGAAGTTCTCGAGATGGTTTTCAACGGTTCCGATAGAGATTTGAGGAATAAGCATGTCGCCTTCGCAGATTCCCATCCAGGCGAGCGCCAGGTCATACTTCCTGACCAGTGCTTTCAGCAGTACGCTCCACAGCTCCTCATCAGGCTGGTCTAACGTTATTCCGCGGAGCTGTGTGAGTATATTTTGCATTTAAGGCTGAGTTAGGTTGTTAGGATTTTTCCTACAGGACCCTATATAATTGCCTTAGTGCCGCTTAAAGTCAAGAACATGGAAGATCCACATAAAAAGCGCTGCCCTCACCCTCCACCGAATCAACGCTGATTCGCCCCTTATGCTGCAGCACGAAAAGTCTGGCTATATCGAGACCCAGGCCTGTTCCCCCGTCGCGATTGTGGTCGCTGGTGTAAAAACGGTCGAAAACGCGCTCTATGGCGCTGGCCGTGATTCCGCATCCCGTATCTTCAACTTCTATGCGCAGCCATTTTGCCCGTAGCAGTCTGGCTTTAATCGACACTTTGCCAGACTGAGGCGTGTGGCGTATGGCATTGTCGAGAAGGTTGGTGATTACCTGTTCAATCCTGAACGGTATTAAAGATATACTGATTGGTGACTCGGGAGGTGAGAGTGTTATCGCGGCATGTGCACGGCGGTGCCCGGTTTCCCAGCGTGAAATAACTCCTGTCAGGAACTGTTCTACATCTACCTCCTCCTTCTCTCCCAGTACTCTGTCGGCATCGAGTTGCGAGCGTTTTTTTAGCTCCTGGGTGAGCTTTTCTATTCGGGAGGATGACTGTTGCAGGGTGATGATAAGTTCATCGCGCTGCGTCTGGGTGAGTTTTTCGCCCTCATTGTCGGCAAGCTGATCGACTGCGCCCTGAATGGCATGAACAGGATTGCCGATTTCATGAAACAGTTCGCGCACGAATTCGTAGTTGTAGATGTAGCGTTTGTCGAGATCAAGGGACATATTCCGCAACGCACTGGCAAGCTCGGCAAGTTCGTCCTTGCCACGCAGGTGAACATTCAGGTTGGCTTTTCCGCTGGCGTGCCGGCGTACCGCCTTTATCAGCATCCGCAGACGGTGCGTCACGGCCCATCCCAGCAGCAGTGAGGCCGCGGTCGCTATGATCAGCATAACTGCCAGTGTTATACGCTGGCGTTTTATCATACCGCGGATCTCCTGTATGATGGGGCCGGTGTGCGTGATGATATAGACAACGCCGTGGAGGTTCTTGCTCTCATCTTTAATAGGCTGAGCCAGGAAGTAGTAGTATAGTTCTTTATCTAAAGAGAGCCGCGATCTGGCGCTCCAGCCTCCACCGAAAGCCTCATTTACTTCAATAGGCATTTCCGGAATGTCAACGGGGTATGGCTCGCCGGGATGTGAGTCGTAGTAGACTTTGCTGTTGGCGCTGTAGATCTTTATTCGTGAATCTGTTCTAAGTGACAGCCTGTCAAGCTGTCGGGCCATAATCGTGCGGGGGACCCGGACGTCATCGGGTGAAGGAGTGCTGTGCAGGAGATACTGCTCTGCCGCTACCGATGCATAGTTATGCATATGAAGCTGCAGCGTTTTGCTGGTAAAGCGGTCGAAATCATCTATGTAACGCTGGTTCAGGATGAGTAGGGGAATGCCGACAAGCGCCACGGCTCCTATCCAGAGTTTCCAGCGGATACTGCGGGGTAGATGCCACTTCACTTGCCCGGCTCCAGCAGTGTCGGGTTGATACGGTACCCAACGCCTGATTTTGCTACGATTGCGTTTATCCCGTTAAGGTGTGGTTTCAGCTTCTTTCGCAACGGCGATGCGATATAGTCGACTGCACGCAGGTTGGCGGGTTGTTCATCCAGGTAGATCCGCTCTGCCAGCCGCTCCCGTGGGTGAGTCCAGTTCGGGTGTTCCATAAGACACTGAAGCAGGGCAAATTCGCTGCCTGTAAGGTCGACCGCTGTGCCGTCGACTTCGCAGCTGTATGCATCCGGGTCGATTTTAATAGTGCTGACCTCTATTACGTTGGGGCTTTGCATCGGCGGAGGCGGCGTTGATCCCTCTCCCTGCATAAGGATGTTGCGGCTCCTGCGTAGGACAGCACGTATCCGCGCAATCAGCGCTCGCGGGCGTATCGGTTTTGTTATGTAGTCGTCGGCGCCCTTTTCCAGGCCGATGAGTTCGCTTAACTCCTCATCTTCGGAGGTGACGATGATCACGGGCATGTCCGGGTTGGAGTGCTTTATGCGTTCGAGTACCTCCAGACCGGGGATGCCCGGTAGGCCCAGGTCGAGGAGGATTAGTGAGGGGCGCAGCTCCCGGAAGTCGGTCAGGGCGCTGTCACCGTCGGGTGAAACGTGGCAGGCGTAGCCGGCGCGTTCGACCGCTACCCGGACAGTGCATGCTGCGGATGTGTCATCTTCTACAATTAGTATCAGGCTTTTTCCCATGTCAGTAAATTAACCTTACGAGCGGGGTAGGTCAATAGGAGGTTCACGGAATGCATGGTTTTGTTGCATGAGTGGGTTGCATGTGTGT
>CAZAKU010000243.1:0-5139 GCA_964485765.1 uncultured Lentisphaerales bacterium | reverse complement strand
AAATGGGCCAACATCACCGTACACATATTCCTGAAAGGCCGCAAACGGCTTCCAGGAAATGGTGACGGTGGGTGTTCAAAAGCAAATCTACCATATCGGTGTCAGAATTTCTCATTTCCAATGGCACAATACAATGATGGTGCTATACGCTTTCACAGCAGACTACTAATGAAATATCCGGGTCAGCTCTCAGACTGATGGCTCTTACGGTATTTGGCCGGTGTGATCCCCATCCATTTGCGGAACAGTTTAATGAAGTAGCTCTGGTCGCCGAAACCGGTTTCCTGGGCAATGTCGGCACATGACATATCTCCTGTTTCGAGCAGTTGTCTGGCATACTGGATACGCAGGTAGTGTACATTCTGCAGGGGGGACCTTCCTGTTGCCTCTTTCATAAGGTGGGCAATTCGGAATGTGCTCAGCCCTGATGCGGATGCGATCTGAGCCAGGGCGATCGACTCTTTATAGTTGGCCGCAATATAGTTGAGAGCCTTCGTTACTGCTGGGTTTACGGGCTTGCTTCCCTGTTGAAAGATGCTGTTCATGAAATCGTCGAGGGCATCGCGTAAGACGAGACAAAGTTTTTCGAAGTCTCTGGCCTCGATTATTTTTTCTATCCACATCATATGCCTTTCAAGCAGCGGCTCCATGAGGGGGCTGTTTTCAACAGCTGTGCGAACGAGATACCCCATCATCTCAATGGCGCGAGCCCTGATAACCACCTGTTTAGGGGAATAAAGGAACATGGCTGCCAGCATTTTGTTGAATATCTTACGGGCACCGGTGCGGTCGCCTACACGGATATGTGAAAGAAGAATACGCTCGTCATCGTATGGGTAGGCCCTGTTCTGCTCGACCTTTCGCTGGTGGATCTCCTCTGCTATCTGCCGCTGCTGCAGCATCTGGCCTCTGTTTTCTCTCAGCTTTACCGGATCCCATCCGCTGCATTGATAAAACAGATCGTTCAGTTTGCCAGCGGCTTCGCGTACCAGTTCCTGCTCTAAAAGGGGTGCCTTCTTTACAAATGTAACAGCATCCTTCAATGTTGCACCGTTAGATACCAGGTAGTCTATTGATGCGTTCTCGCTGTATGGATCTTTGTCTAAAACAACATATCCGCCCGATAACCCACCCAGCAGCTCTGATCTCTGCACCAGAGGTACTATCCAGCTCATTATGCCGGGTGCGATAAAAAAGGTTTGAGGCTCACCCCAGCGAACACTTTCACCCAAACTGTGGGCACGTATATGGCTCAAAGCTGCCAGGTTTTCGATCGACTTAATGCTCTCAGGAAGGACTATTTTCCCGCTACAGTTGATCAGCCGGATCGAAAGATCGAAGGCAGTCCTGTAGTCTTTGGCTATAGAGCTGAAGATCCGTTTGGAAATGATAGGCATGGTTGTGTGATACAGATTGAACTTTAACTGTTTGTGGGGTGAGCAAATTTATCGTAACGCTCTCTGATGATTGATGCCAGCCTATCGCCCATCATCTTGTAACCCTTTGCGTTGGGGTGCAGGTAGTCATCTGTTTGAAGACCATCTATGGCAATTGCCCCCTGCCATGTGAGTCTTTCATCTGTAGCGCTAATAATCTTCATATTCTGTTACCTGCAGGCAGGATTATCTTTTCCCTTTAGCCCGGATATTCTCATGAAATCACTAATGATGCAATTGACCTTTTTATAACAGCGGCTGACGCTGTTATCGCTGGACTTCCAGCTTATACCCGAGTTTGGGTACAGTTTTGATTGATATGTTTTTGCCGGGGCCGATCTTGAGCTTCTTACGCAGGCTTGAGATATAGTTATCCACAGTCCGGGCGGTGCCCTCATAGTCCCAGCCCCAGATGCGCTCCAGAATGGTCTCTCTTGTGAAGACCTGCCCGGGTTTTTTTGCAAGCAGAGCCAGAATATCGAACTCTTTTGCGGAGAGTGCAATGCTCTTTTTCCCTATGCTGACCAGCCTGGAGGGCGGGTCTATGGTCAACTCGCCGAGATTTATGATGCTGTTATTACTCTTTTCGGAGTGTCGCCTTCTCAGCATCGATGCAACCCGGGCCAGCAGCTCTGGAAGGTCGAAAGGTTTTGTCATATAGTCATCAGCGCCAAGATTCAGCCCGGTAACCTTATCGGGGGTTCTGTTACGCGCCGACAGTATCAATATCGGCATGTTTTCACCCCTTCTTCGAAGCTCTTCAAGTATTTCCAGCCCCGACCACCCCGGCATGCCGATATCCAGAATGATCAGATCCGGTCGTGCATCAAAGGCCCGCTGCATTCCCTGCTCACCATCGGATGCAGTGATGATTGTGTAGCCCTGGTGTTTTAGGTTCATCTCCAGCCCTTCACGCAGGGCACGGTCATCCTCTACGATGAGTATCGTCTCACAAAAACTTGCTTCACTTCCTGGTAATGTCTGGTTCATGTACAATTCTCTGCAATGGGAAGAGTGATTGTGAATGTTGACCCCTGATCTTTATTGCTGCTTACGGAGATAGATCCGTTATGCATCTCAATAAGGTGATTTGCTATCGCCAGACCCAGTCCAACTCCTCCGCTGGAATCGTGGTGTGCGCGGAAGAAAGGTTTGAAAATCCGTTTCATGTCTATAACGGAAATTCCTATGCCGTTGTCGCATACTTCAATGACAACGCTAGTGTCGTTGTCATATGCAGTTACACTAATGGTTTTTTGCTTCCCGCTGTATTTGTATGCGTTGGTCAGGAGATTAAGAATGACTGCACTCAGTGCTTTCATATCGTGCTCAACAGGGGCCCTGGTTCTTATGTCCGAGGTGAAGATGACCTCATCGGCATGGACCATGGCTGTGAACTTTTCGATTGCAGTACTTATAGCCTGATCAGTGTTGAGTGGCGATTTGTCGAGCACGAGCATGTCGGATGATGACACACGCCATGTGAGTATTCGGTCGATCATAGAGTCAAGCCATGCGACCTCACGCAGGATGGTTTCAATACATCTGGCGGTTTGTTCGGGATCGTTACTGAGGTCACCTGATTGTAATGTCTGGGCGTAAAGCTTTATGGAGCTGAGGGGGGTTCTGAATTCGTGCGAGATCCCGGCCAGAAAATCTGCCTGTTGCCGCGCGAGCCGTGACTTGCGGCTGGCGAAGACAAGCGCCAGCAGACAGCAACCAGCAGCGGTAACAGCAAATGATATAACCAGTACCCCTGTGACAATGCCCTTGGTCCCATCCGCCAGTGAAATCGCTACTATTCCGACTGCTGTTGAGAGAAGGACGGGCAGCAATACGCCTGCTGCAAGTATCGCTATAACACCGCTCAGGTTTAAGTTCAGTCGCTTCATGACATCTGCATAATAGCGTAAGCCTTCGCAGTACTCAATTAGCAATCTTCGTTATCGCACCCGCATCTCGCATACCTTACGAAAATGGTAACCTGATATAGCCAGTGTTACGGCCATGGTAAATAGCGATGGCCTGCGGAATGAGGTCCATAAAAGCAGCTTCCAGTAATATATACGCTCCTTCCCGATTATTCCAAGCCTGTAGAATGAGCGTAGCAGGGCAGTGATAGAACTCGATGAGAGTCGCGTGCTGATCTTCGGTGTACGGTACTCTTTAAGAAGGGTTTTAACCCTCGCATAATAGTGTTTAGGAGAGTAGATGTGGTCCAGTATTTCATGGTAGCCCTTAAGCAGTTGGTCGATATTCATTTGGGGCACAATGTTTGTCGTTCCTTCAACATTGTCACCTGACGTCACACCATTTATCCGGCCGGCATCTTTCATCTTTTTGTAGAGTTGAGTGCCCCTTGGTGCCTGTAACAGGCCTACCATGGCTGTAACAATTCCGCTTTTCTGTATAAATTCTATCTGTTTACGGAATATGGATGAGGTGTCGCTGTCGAACCCCACAATGAACCCCCCCTGTACCTGCAGCCCTGCGCGTTGAATCTTCTTAACGTCCTCTACCAGATCGCGGTGTTCATTCTGCTTCTTATTACATTCTGCCAATGATGTGTCGCTGGTTGACTCGATCCCTACAAAGACGGCTTGAAAACCGGCCTGAAACATGAGCTGCATGAGCTCTTTATCATCTGCCAGATTGATCGATGCCTCGGTTTGGAAGGTGATCCCTTTGCGGCCCTCCTGCCACTCAATCAGCTTTGGCAGAAGATCTGTTTTTATGTGATGCTTGTTGCCGATAAAATTGTCGTCCACAAAGAATACATTGCCGCGCCAGCCTATATCATAAAGACCGTTCAGCTCGGCGAGAATCTGACTTGTACTTTTGGTGCGGACACGCCGGCCTAAAAGGGATGTGATATTGCAGAAATCGCAGTTAAAAGGGCACCCGCGCGAATATTGTATCGCCATAGAGTGATAATATTTCATTTTAACCAGATCCCACTGCGGGGTGGGGCTGCTACTCATTTCGCCAAAGGCGTCTGTTGAATATACCTTTCTGGCGGAGTTTTCTTTAAGATCGCTCAGGAATTGAGGCATGGTGATTTCGGCTTCGTTCAAGATGAAGTGGTCGATGCCGCTGAAAGATTCATGCTCCATGGTAAACAGCGGCCCCCCGGCAACAACCTTCAACTCTGCCAGATTACAGCGTGTTATAACTTCGCGTGCAGACTCCTGCTGTACTACCAGTGCGCTGATGAAAGCATAATCAGCCCATTCCAGGTCCCTGTCGCGCAGCTTGCTCACATTTAAGTCGACCAGTCGCTTCTCCCATTCGTCTGGGATCAGCCCCGCAACAGCTAATAATCCAACGGGAGGAACGGATGCCTTCTTGCCCACAAAACTGAGCGCATGCTTAAAACTCCAGAAAGTGTCGGGAAATTCAGGGTAAATCATCAAAATCTTCATTGCAATGCTCCTTTTGTTATTCAAAACAGGGCAATGATGACACCAGAGTGTCACGGTTTTGTCATGGAAATCAGGGAACGCGGAGAATATGCAAAACTCACCGCGCCCGCTTTACCCGCAGTTGCCTCTAAGATATGTTTTAGCCGTTATGGCAGAGATCGGCCGTAACGGCCGGGTTGCCTTGTTTCGTATAGATGCCGGAGAACGTGTGCCGTTAAGTGGCGCAATGCCTGGATGGGCGAGGTCTGCGAAGGCGGCGAGACAATTGAGGTAGATGCACC
>CAZAKU010000242.1:0-8184 GCA_964485765.1 uncultured Lentisphaerales bacterium | reverse complement strand
CATTGCATCACCAGTGCTGGCGAAGATGTTTACTGTGCCATCCTCTTCAATGTCAACCTGTGCACCGGAGATTTCGACAATGCGTCGGATATTCTTTCCGCCGGGTCCGATAAGCTCGCCAATCTTGTCGACAGGAATCTGGATCTGCTGGATACGAGGTGCATAACGCGACATATCTTCACGCGACGTCTCAAGCACTGTTGCCATTTAATCAAGGATTTTGCCACGGGCCAGGCGGGCAGCTTCAAGGGATTCCTCTACCAGGTTCCAGGGAAGTCCGCGAAGCTTCAAGTCGACCTGAAAGCCGGTAATACCTTTACGGGTACCGGATACTTTGAAGTCCATGTCGCCACAGTGATCCTCTGTTCCAAGTATGTCTGTAACGAGCTGGACCTTTTCACTGTTTGTGAAGAGGCCTACGGAGATGCCTGCCACGGGGGCCTTTATCGGGACGCCTGCATCCATGAGAGCAAGTATGCTGACGCATACGCTGGCCATGGAGGAGGATCCGTTCGATCCCATGATATCCGACACCAGACGTATGGTGTAGGGGTATTCTTCAGGAAGGATGGGGCGTATTGAACGCTCCGCCAAAGCACCATGACCGATTTCACGACGACTGGTAGACCCCAGACGCCCGGCTTCGCCTACGCTGTAGGGAGGGAAGTTGTAGTGCAGGTAGAAGTTTTTAGTGCTTTCCCCGCCGGTTATGGCATCAAGTGACTGAACGTCGCTCTTGGTGCCTAGCGTCAGCGTACAGAGCGACTGGGTCTCACCGCGGTTGAAGAGGGCGGAACCGTGTGCGCGAGGCAGGAGCCCGACCTGAGCCGTCAGTTCGCGCAGATCGTGTGAGTCGCGTCCGTCGATGCGTTTGCCGTGCTCCAGGACGTTGTTACGCACGATTTCGATCTCAAGATCGTCGAACATGGCGCGGAAGCTTTCGTCGCTCATCTCTTCGAAACGCTCACTCAGACTGACTTTGAGGCCGTCCTTGATCTCGCCAATGCGATTCTGGCGTTCCAGCTTGCCCGCTATCGAGAGTGCTTCGCTCAGGTCAGCATAGGCGATCTCGTAGGCGGCGTCGATGAGTGTACGGTCGCACTCTGGCTCTGTTACAACCTTTTCGGGCAGACCGAGCTTTGCACGCAGCTCAAGCTGGGCGTCGATTAGCTTAACAACGGCCTCATGGCCGAATTTCATTGCCGCCAGCAGTACGTCTTCCGGAATTTCGTCTCCGCCGCCTTCCATCATCAGGAACTCTTCACGGGTTCCGGCATAAAGAAGGTCGAGGTCGCTCTCAATGCGAGCTTCGTTGGTTGGGTTGAGTACGAACTCTCCATCTACTCTGCCAACACGGACGCTTGCAATAGGGCCGAAGAAGGGGATCTCGGAGAGGGTCAGGGATGTACTGGCAGCGGTAACACTCAGGACATCGGAATCGTTCTCACCATCGATCGAGAGGCACATGTTGTTTATCTGTACATCGTTGTGGTATCCCTTTGGGAAGAGAGGGCGAATCGGACGGTCGGTTATACGTGCCGTCAGAATCTCTTTTTCGCTTGGGCGAGCTTCTCTTTTGAAGAAACCACCGGGAAAACGTCCGGCTGCGTAGAACTTTTCGCGATATTCCACCTGAAGAGGGAAGTAGTCGATACCTTCACGCGGGACCTTTGACTTGGTGACAGCAGAAAAAAGAATGGTCTCACCAAGTTGAACTGTGCAGGATCCTTCGGCCTGTTGCGCCAGAAGACCTGCCTCGAGAGTAATGGGTACGCCACCGATGTCGACGGTGACAGAAACTGTATTTTCCATGATAAATGCTCCTTTATGAGCGAGTTTTGGTGCAAAACATTATGCACCGTGGTTTGGACGCCCGGTTCAGGGCGTTATGATGACCGGGGACCGGGTCTTTATCTGGATGTGTGGCCGCGGTCATAGACAGAAACACCCGCCTGTGGCGGGTGTTTGACGTTAGCGGCGCAGTCCCAGGTCCTTGATGAGGGTTTGGTACGACCCTTCATTTGTCCGCTTAAGGTAGTCCAGCAGACGTCTGCGTCGAGTTACCATTTTAATAAGACCGAAGCGTGAGCTATGGTCCTTGGCGTGAGTTTTAAGGTGTTCTGTAAGGTGTTCAACCCTTTTTGTCAGTACGGCTATCTGAACTTCAGATGATCCGCTATCGGTTTCGTGGCGTTGGAATTCTTTCCGGATTGCCGGTGTGTCGATCTGGCTCATTTTGTCGATCGTCCTTCTTTTCTCTTATGTTTTATCTATTTTTATTGGTTCGGTCGGGAAATATACTACCAGTATGAAACGTGTGTAAAGCCGTTTTTTCAGATAGGTTCATCTTATTTTAGGTTCAGTATTGCATTTTCCTTGTATTTCGCTGTATATGGGGTGTGTTTAGAGCGACGTATTTAAGCTGAATGCCTGAACGTTTCGTGTGAATTGAAAGCATTGTGTTCTCTGTGCGAGAGTATTGTCGCACCGAGCTAGGAGATTGGGATGGGTAATGGAACAGATTCAAAAAATATTGACCCCAGGGGTGACGCTGACCGATCGGAGTCATTAACGGTTGGGCATATAATGGAGTCGGCATCCCGATTTCTCGAGGAAAGGGGCATTTCGGATGGGCGAATAAGTTGTGAATGGTTATTTGCCCGCCTTTTACGCTGTTCAAGGCTTGATTTACCTCAGCGCAGCAGTTCTGTTCTCTCGGAGGCGTATGTTGATGCGATGCGGCGTGCAATAAAGCGTTTAGCCGCAAATGAACCGGTTCAGTATATACTGGGTGAATGGGACTTTCGTGGACATACGCTGAAGGTTGACTCGCGAGCTCTTATTCCACGTCCCGAGACAGAGCAACTGGTTCAGCTGTTTCTCGATTGGGAGGCCGCGCAGTCGCTAGAGAGCCCTCTCATAGCGGATGTGGGGACAGGGTCCGGGTGTATAGCGGTCAGTTTGGCTGTTGAGCTCTCCTCTGCACGTGTTCTGGCAATTGATGTAAGTGATGAGGCATTAGCGTTGGCTGGTGAAAATGCACAACTTCATGATGTTCAGGATCGGGTCAGCTTTGCATCTGCAGGCCTTTCCGATATTCTTGATCGACCTGTTCTTGACGCTATTATAGCCAATTTGCCCTATATACCTACAGCCACAGTCGAGGGGTTATCGGAGAGGGTTAAATCGTTTGAGCCGTATCAGGCGCTGGATGGCGGAGACGATGGGCTGCATATAGTGCGTGATGTTGCTGCAGATGCAACAATGGCTTTGCGTGACGGCGGAGGGATCTTTCTTGAGATCGGCGAAGAGCAGGGGACCGCCGTTGCGGAATTGCTGACTGATCTGGGGTTTGAAGGAGTTAAGGTCCACTCGGATCTTACAGGACGGGTCCGTTTTGTTACGGCTTTTCTGCCGTAACGTATTGATCGTACGTTATGAGCAATATGCCGAACTTCTGTAACGTATTGATCGTACGTATATGAGCAATATGCCGAACTTCTGTTCAGGAACCAATCAATCATGTGTCGTTATGTATAGCGGATAAAGCTGATCGTCCGTGCAAAAAAAGCTGCATCCCAGTGTTTTAGACACACCGGGATGCAGATCTGTTGCCTTTGTGTAACGGCACACATGTTCTTGGACGAAATCAGTGTGCTGTTAATTCGGATTATGCTTCCGGCTCGAAGTCCTCTTTACCGACGCCGCACTCAGGGCAGACCCAGTCTTCAGGGATGTCTGCAAATGTTGTTCCTGCCGCAATGCCAGAATCGGGGTCGCCAACTTCAGGATCGTAAACATATCCGCACATACTGCATGCATATTTCATTATTAACCGGCTCCTTATTCGCTGTTATCGTTGTCGCTCTGATTGTGTCAGGGCAAGTTGAATACGTCACGGCGTATGGTATAAGAATTATTGTTTCAGAACAAACAGAATGTTTGCGGAGTTAGGTCTCGATTATCGACATACACTCGACAATAAGTCCTAAACATGAGAATATAGTGAGGTTTGAGCAGAGGATGCAGAATATTATGAATGAGTGGATAAATAAATGCGCAGACCGGTTGACAAAGCAGTTGGCCAGTTGTCGTAAATGTCCTGCAGGGGTTAACACCGAGAAGCAGGTCAACCTTGCTGGCCAGCAGGCTATTCATAACGTGCTTGAGGGGCTTATCGCAGTTGTCTTTCCCGGTTGTCATGGCGATGCTCCGGTGCAGGCGCTTGATCTTGAGTCGGATATGCGCAAGCTGATAGAGGATGTCGCACATAAACTTTCTGACCATATTGCCCGGGCATTGCGTTACCAGTGTGAGTTCGATAAGTGTCGCGATTGCGGCGACTGCAAGCGCAGGGCCGTTGAGATCGCTTCAAGGTTTCTCGAGAAGCTTCCGAGTGTAAGGAATGTGTTGCAGGAGGATATACAGGCGGCGTATGAGGGTGATCCGGCTGCTCGCTCCACGATGGAGATCGTAATGTCTTATCCCGGGGTATATGCTGTTACCGTTCATCGTCTGGCGCATGAGTTGTACCGCGAAAAAGTACCTTTGATCCCACGTATAATGGGCGAATTTGCTCATTCCCGCACCGGCATTGATATTCATCCCGGTGCAGTGATCGGCCCCGGATTCTTTGTGGATCACGGCACCGGTGTGGTTATTGGTGAAACGTGTGTCATAGGCAAGCGGGTGAAGCTGTACCAGGGAGTAACTCTGGGTGCTTTGAGTTTTGCAAAAGATGATGAGGGGCATCTTGTAAAGGGTATTAAGCGTCACCCGGATGTTGGAGACAACGTTATAATTTACGCTGGTGCCACAATCCTCGGTGGCGAAACGGTAATAGGCCATAGTTCCATTATTGGCGGTAACGTATGGTTAATCCATTCAGTTCCTCCGTTTTCGAAGGTATACAACCAGCAACCGGAGCCGTTGATTCGGCAGGTTGATGACTGATATCTGTGCGAGTGTAAATGTGTACAATAAGGATTACAGTGTAAAGGCGGGTGATATGAAGAATAGTAAATCAATAGTTGAATGTAAGTACGGGTTTACTCTAATCGAGTTGCTGGTTGTGATTTCGATTATAGGGACGCTTGCAATGATGGCCTTTCCTCTGGTTGGCGGGGCAATGATGCGCGGCAAGCGGCTGAAGTGCTCTAATAACCTGAAACAGTGGGGAAGCGCAATTACCGCTTACGCAGATGAGCACAACAGCAGAATGCCTGGGCTTGGGACTTCGGGGGAGGGCCCCGCCAACCCGACCGGTAATGCAAAGGCCTGGTATAATGTACTGCCGCCCTATCTCGATAATGAGAGTATGGCTGTGTCGGTGGATAAGGAGTCCGTGGCGCTTCCAGGCAGTGGAGACAGTATCTTCGTTTGTCCGGCCTGTGTCCGGCCTGATACCGCCGATGAGGGTCAGTTCTTCAGCTCGTATGCACAGAATGTATGGATTAATCGCGGTGTGGGTAAGGGGAAAACATTGCTTTCGCATCAGATCCCGGATCCTTACAGTTTTGTCCTGTTTGCTGATAATGCGGTTTCCGATGGAAGTGACGCGGGGCGTCACCAGTATGCACATATGCATGCCCGTGATATGCCGGGCCAGAAAGGGGTAGGGGCATTTCGCCATGGTAAATTCGCGAATATTCTCTTTGCAGACGGCCATGTCCTGCATCACAAGATTGAGCAGGTATATGAAGAGGGCATGTCGGAGGATGATAATTTCGGATATGCCATGTGGAACCCTAACGCCGAGCAGGTGGAGCAGGAATAATGAAGCCCTATATTCATGACGATTTTCTGTTGCAGACCGAGCAGGCCCGAACGCTGTATCATAATTACGCGGCGGATATGCCGATAATTGATTATCACTGCCATCTGTCCCCGGAGGAGGTTGCCCGCGACGAGCGCTGGCAGAATCTCACCCAGGTATGGCTTAACGGCGACCATTATAAGTGGCGATGTATGCGCTCGAATGGGATAGATGAACGTTTCTGCACCGGCGACGCAACCGACCGTGAGAAGTTTGATAAATTTGCCGCAACTATGCCCTATCTGATTCGCAATCCCATGCATCATTGGTCCCACCTGGAGCTTGCACGATACTTCGGCGTGAGTGATCTGCTTTCTCCTGTAACGGCGGACGCAATCTGGGGCAAAACTATTGAGAGCTTGCAGCATCCTGAGATGTCGGCACGCGGATTGATGAAGAGCAGCAACGTGCGTTTAGTTTGCACTACTGATGATCCCGCAGATTCGCTCGAACACCATATAGCCGTCGCAGCAGATGAGAGCTTCAATGTGAAGGTTCTGCCAACCTGGCGCCCGGATAAAGCGCTTGCGATCGACCGTGTGGAGTTCTGGAACAGCTGGATCGATCGGCTGGCAGCCGCAGCAGATGTTGATATAACTGATTTCACAAGCTTCATTGACGCGTTGCGTAAGCGCCATGCCTTCTTTGCTGAGTGCGGCTGTAAACTTTCGGATTACGGTCTGGATACGGTTTATGCCGACAGCTACAGTGAAAAGGATATACACAATATTTTCGCCGCAGGGCGCTCCGGGCGTACTGTTTGTCAGTCGGATATGCGTAAATTCCGCTCCTGTATGCTCTTTGAGTGTGCTCGTATGGATGCCGACAGCGATTGGACAATGCAGGTGCATTACGGCGCAATGCGCAATAACAATACAAAGATGTTTGAACGTCTTGGGCCCGATACAGGATTCGACAGCATAGGCGATTGGCCTATTGCTATGGATCTCTCACGCTTTCTTGATCGTCTGGAGCAGAGCGGGGGGTTGCCCCGTACTATTCTGTATACGCTCAATCCGCGTGATAACGAAGTGCTTGCGACAATGCTGGGCAACTTCCAGGGCGGAGGAGTGGCAGGGCGTGTGCAGCTTGGCAGCGGGTGGTGGTTTAACGATCAGATGGATGGGATGACGCGCCATCTTGAAGCTGTTTCGCAGCTCTCTTTGCTGAGCCGATTTGTAGGTATGCTTACCGATAGCCGCTCATTTCTGAGTTATACGCGCCACGAATACTTCCGTAGAATATTATGCAACATTCTCGGGCGTGATATGGCAGCTGGCCTGATCCCATCCGATATAGAATGGACGGGCGAGCTGGTTAAGGGGATAAGCTACAATAATGCAGCAGGTTATTTTGGCTTTGGTTTGCCAATGGAATAAATTATGCACCGTGGATTAAGCATTCCGGCCAGTTTCGCTCAGGTGAAATGGTCATCTACCTTAGTTTCCAGTGGGTTCTCTGGCGCTCTTCTTGTGTGCGCAATCGTTCTTTTGAGTTGTACGGATTTACCGGCCGCTGATCCACCTGCGCTAAGTTGGCGTACACGGGTGGAGGGGGATGTCGTTTCTGTTATTCCTGCAGGCAGTAATGGCGTTATAGCTGTTACCTTTAAAGGCAAAGTAACGGCTCTTGCAGGTGATGGCGCGGTTCGCTGGCAGCTAAATATAGATGGTGCTCCCATGGCTACGCCGGTATGTGATGACAGTGCCCTCTATATATCTACCGAAGAGGGGTTCCTGCAGGCGGTTTCACTTGCAGATGGGGCTATCCTCTGGCAGCACACCTTAAAGGGGCGTTTTCAATCGGCACCTTTTCCCGCAAAAATCGACACACAGCCTGCTCTTATTATTATGGAGCAGGGCGATGGGATGCTGATTGCAGTCTCACGCGAGGATGGGTCAATTATATGGCAGAGCGATACTACTGCCCGCTGTGACGGAACACCCCTGGTGACATCGGACCGTATTATTTATGGAAATTGTGATGCATCCGTTTATTTCTTCGATCTAAGCAACGGCAAGCAGGTCGCAAAGGTTCCGCTTGGGTCCGAATCACAGATTGCCGGCGGGATAGGTCGGGAAGGCGATACGATTTTCGCAGGCACACGTGATGGCGATATGGTTGCATTATCGTTGAAAGATCAGGAGTTTCTGTGGCGCACAGAACTTCAGGAGGAGGCCTTTGTCACCCCTGTAGCAACCCCCGAAAGAGTTATAGGCGGGGCTTACGATGGGCTTATCGCCGCCATGCGGGTAAAAGATGGCAGTGTTCTATGGCGTAAGCAGGTTGATGACACACCCGTCTGATTTATCATTGAAGCGGTTATGCTGTACACTGGAGTTGTCTGGGAACTGCAGGCTAACTTGTGT
>CAZAKU010000241.1:0-3143 GCA_964485765.1 uncultured Lentisphaerales bacterium | reverse complement strand
TATGTTATCTGGTCCTCAATGTCCTGTGGGGATCGCCCCATCCATTCAGTGAATACAATCTGCTGGTTCTCTCCTATATCGGGGATGGCGTCGACAGGTACAGGGTCGCGCGGCAGGGAGCCTGTGTCCCAGTCGAAAGGTGCGACAATAATGCCCCAGAAGATAACTCCTATAAGAAGTAAAAATACAATTAATTTGTTCTGCAGGCAGAAGGCCACGATTCTGCCCAACAGCCCGTCCTGCGTTCTTGCGAGGGGGTCTTCAGTGAGTTTCATTCTGATTTGCCTCCTGTTCCGGGGAAGACAGAACCTCTTCAATTACGCCGCACCGAAGCATTGACGCGCCGAAGTATGGGTTTGCAATAGTATCGCTCTCCTGCAGCCAGAATGCACCCTTATTGTCAAATGCCATTGGACAGAAGGCTTTTCTGGTGACCAGATTAGGTATCGGGCCGAATGTCCTGAGCAGCAGCTCCAGGGCAGATGTTAGAGAAGGGAGTGCCAGTCGCTGTTTCTGAATAGAATCTGTATTTGATATGGCTTCAGCAGTTTCGTTAATGATTGCTCTCTGTTCTGTCCATACAGCGGTTTTATCTTCGGTCAATCCATCGGTATCAGCTGCAGAGAGCATCTTCACCAGTTGTTTTGCTGAGCTCGACGCGGTCGCTGCGTTATCTCCGGCGAGGGCCTTCTGGATGCCATAGTATTCCCTGATGAGCCCATCGATGCTGGTTTGGAATCCCTGCGGTGTGCTGATGCTTTGAGAAGAGTTTCTATTAGTTGTGCTGTGTACTGTCTCCTGGCTGCCATGGGGAGGGGTCACTTCCTCGGGACTCATCATGCTTGGCTTGGCAATGAGCTGAAGCGCCGAGTCAATTTTGAAGTTGCCGTTGACAACAATTTCGTCGCCCTCACTAATCCCTGAACGTACGATGTAGTAATCTCCGGCACGCGGCCCCAGCGTGACCTCACGGCCCTCAAAGGTCGGCTCGCTTCTGTTCTTAAGTCTCACATATACCAAGGCTCGTTTTCCGGTAATCAATACAGCTGATCCCGGTAGTACCAGTGGCGGTTTTGATATCTGTTCGGTTGTATATCCGAGAGTTTCAGCCTGCACCAGATCCATTCCACAGGCCGTGCAGTCGGTTGATTCGTCGGCCACTACCTCGGGGTGCATAGGGCAGATCCATTTGCCCTCAAGAGATGATGCTAATATTGCCCCATCATCTCCGATTTTCGCTTTAACTGTTGCCCTGACAAACATGTTGGGACGGAGCAGGCCTTCGGCGTTGTCAACCAGAACGCGTACCTTTACGGTTCTTGTTTCCGGGGTCAGTATAGGGTCAATAAAGGAGATCCAGCCCTTGAATATTCGGTCACTAAAACTCTCTGTACGTATCTCGACCTGCTGGCCGTATTTGATCCAGGCCAGATCGCTTTCGTAGGCATCCAGTTTCACCCAGAGCTTTGACAGATCCGCTACAGTATATATGGGGGTGCCAGTCTTTACATACATACCCTCTTTGGCATTCTTGTGAATCACTATTCCGCCGATAGGCGCTGTCAGTTCAATGCGGGGCGACGGCTTTTTAAGGGTTTCAATCCTCTCTATCTGCTCCTCTGTAAGTCCAAGGAGACGCAGCTTCTCCTTTACTGCCAGCACGGTGTCTGCAGAACTTTTTATTATGTATTCACTCCCGCTCTCTTTTACATCTAAGGAGGTCTTTATTGCCTGCAGAAGTTCTTCCTGGGCCGAATAAAGTTCGGGGCTGTATATCTCTACAAGGTGGTCTCCCTTTCGGACGGCAACGCCGGTGTAGTCGACAAAAAGTCGGTCCAGGCGTCCCGCCACCCAGGCACTGATCGTTTTCACCCTGGTTTCATCATAATCAACCTTTCCGACCAATGGAATTTCAACATTTACAAATCGCCGCTCGGCGATATGGGTTTCCACTTCCGCCAGCTTCATGGCTGCCGGCGACATAATCATCTGACGCTCACCGAGCTCTTTTCCGCTGGACGGGGCGGGGATAAGCTCCATGCCGCAAAACCCGCACATATCTTTCGGGTTGTAGCTTTCGAAATAGGGATGGTATGAGATGTTCATTGAGCATATGTACTTCTCACCCTCTATTTCATTGGCGGAAGGCGCATCCGCTGTTGGGGCTTCATCGGTGTTATTGCCCCATAGAGATCCGAAAATGAATCCGGCGACAGCGAAGATCGCTGCAACGATAACTGCAGAGAATAATCGGGATTTCAGTCCGGGCGAGCTTCTCAGTGATTTTGTCATATTGACTATTCCTTCTTCGGAGTGGCGCTCAGAGTGACGCCTTCCTTCTTGAGTTGTTCAACGTATTTTTCGGGATCGGCCTTGATCGTGCCTATGCATCCGGCGCAGCACACGTAGATTCTCTTACCGTTGTGATCAACGAACAGGGCCTTGTTGATCTTTCCGCCCATGACCGGACATGTGGCTTGTAGTTTTGCCGGTGCCTCTCCTTTATCCGCCATTATCTTTATGTATTTCGCAGGCTCCTTTTTGATGGGGGCCAGACAACCGGCACAACATACGTAGATTCTCTTGCCGTCATGATCCACGAATAGCTCTTTGTTGATTTTCCCCCCCATTACAGGGCATACGGTTTGTGCTTTCAGCTGCGGCTCTTTTTTTACCGGCTCCTCTGCAAATGTGGCAGTGCTTAACAGAATGGTCGCCAGCAGGGCCAGTGTTATTTTATCTTTCATTTTTCATTTCCTTGTTTTTGGGTCCATATGAGAGATCTTTTCCAATTAACATTTCAAGTTCGGCCAGCCTCTGGGCGCGGTTTGCGAGTGCGCGTTCATAAGAGAGCTCAAATTCAAGCAGGATGCGTTCTGAATCAATCAGATCAAGGAAGCTGACATTACCCGTCTCAAATCCCTGTTTATTCACTTCCAACAACTCACGGGCTTTTGGGATAAGGCCCTTGCTGTATAGGTTGATTTTGCGGTTGGCATTACGGAATTGGTAGAATGCCAGCTGGACATCCGCTAAAAGGCTGTTTTTGTGCTCTTGTAATTGGCTTTTGGCGGCAAATTCTCTTGCTTCAGCCTCCCTGACTCCAGCTCGGAGTTTTCCCCGCCATAGGGGGAGGCTTATGC
>CAZAKU010000240.1:0-11569 GCA_964485765.1 uncultured Lentisphaerales bacterium | reverse complement strand
TCTTTCCATTCTTCGATTCGCATCAAGAATTTCGGTGATTCCCACCGAACCATACATATTCCCTTCATCAGAGGTCTTAACAGCGATCGTGCACGAAACACCCTTAAGCCGCTTAGCCTTCTGTTTGGCTGCCGCAATCTCATCACGGCGGCTGGCTTCGCGTTCCTCCTGCAAACGTGCAAGGCGGTTCTGAGATGCCTTTGTCACGGGAGCCGCCAAACCTCTAGGGAGCAAAAAGTTGCGAGCATAGCCATCAGATACGCTCACCACATCACCTTCAGCGCCCAGTGAAGGAACGCTGTTCATCAATAAAACTTCGGTTGCCATTAGTATATATTCTCCGTCAGGACTGCAGCATCAAGGAAGCAGGCCGATGTTACGTGCACGCCGTACGCCACGTTTAATGACACGCTGCTGCTTAGCTGTCACACCCGTCAGGCGGGCTGGCATGATCTTTCCGTGATCCGTGATAAAGCGGCTCAGCAACTCGTGATCGTTAATATCTATGTCGGTAACGCCCTCAAGGTAACGTGAGCGTTTGCGGGCCAGCATCTCGCCGGATCCGCGGCCATCTCTGGCATCATTTCTTGTAGGTCTCGCCATGAGTCCTTCTTCTCCTCTTTTCTTTTCTTACTATTTCGTATTCAGTCTATGTTCTTAAAACGGCAGATTTTCATCATCAGGTATATCATTCCCACCGGGTACAACCCCCGGTGCGGATACAGGCGGAGGCCCCATCGTCACTCCAGCTGTCACACCCGCGCCACCGGCTGCGGGAGGGGGTGGAGCTGCCGGAGGGGTTCCCGCCGGTGCACCACTGCTAACAGGAGCTGCGCCCGTAGCCACGTCGCCATATTCGTCACTCTGATTCTGTCTGGATGTTCCCAGGAATTGCACCCTGTCTGCCCGCACGCGAAGCCTGCTGCGCTTCTCGCCCTGAGGCGTTTCCCACTCATCCAGTTCCAGCCGGCCTTCCACAAGAACAGGCCGCCCTTTCGACAAATACTGCTGACAAGTCTCTGCCTGCCGCTGCCATACCTGAACATCAACAAAACAGGTCTTCTCAACCTTCTCATTAGTTTCCTTGCGACGGAATGTCTCCGATACAGCCAAACGAAGGGTTGCAACAGGCACCCCGCTGTTCGTATAGCGTACTTCGGGGTCCCGGGTAAGGTTCCCCATAAGAATAACGCGATTAAAGCTTGGCATTTCAGTTCTCTCCGTAACTTCAGGAATCAGGCCTCTGCAGGCGCCTCAACAACTTCCTCTTCCGCAACTTCTTCGACAACCGGTACTTCGGGTGCCACAATAATCTGCACGCGGAAAACATCATCGTTCAACTTGCAGCGCGCCAACAGCTTATCAACATTAGTGGTATCCAGATTAAACATCTGTAATACATAGATTCCGCTGTCACGTTTGGACATAGGCCGTGCAAATGTACGACGTCCCTTGATATCCACCGACAGCACTTCGCCGCCAAGCTTCTCTATTTCGCCCTTAATCTTATCAAGGATGCCTGTCATTACATCATCCTTGGCACTATTGGCAAAAATGAATGTGCCCTTGTACTTCTTTAACATCTGTTCTGCCCTCTTTCAGTTAGCATCTCTCACCTGTCCTTCAGGTGCTTCCGCCGAATCTTCTTCTATCTTCTCTGCCGACCATCCGTTGAAACGGTTCATCGCCCGCTCAACTCCATCAGCAACCACGCAAAGCGCCGCATCGGAAGCTATCTCGACTGCCTTCCTTATCGGCCCGCTATCCTCTTCACCAAATCCGCCTAAAACATGCGAAACCAGGCCTCTGCGCCCGGAGCCGCGTCCAACTCCTATACGAACCCTTGCAAAACCGCCATCCCCGAGCTGCTCCTCAATAGAAGCGATCCCGCGATGGCCCCCACTGCTCCCGCCCGGACGCACTCTCAAGCGCCCCGGAGGAAGATCCGCGTCGTCATAAACGACGACCAGATCCGCAGAAGAGACCTTGTAATACCGCATTATGGCCGCGACCGCAAGCCCGCTACGATTCATAAAGGTCTGCGGCTGCACAAAAATCACACGATTACCTGCATAATTGCCCATGCCGACAACCGCCTGAAACCGTGCAACCTGCTTCAACTTCACCGCAAATCGGCCGCACAAATCTTCGATCACATCAAAGCCAACATTGTGTGGCGTATTCCGGTATTCCTGACCGGGATTTCCCAGCCCAGTTATGATTTTCACTGTCTTTTAGCGACCCTCTGCGCTACTCCTCTTCTTCCTTCTTGGCACCGATCACTTCAGGTTCCAGATCGCCGCCATCTTCAGCTTCTTCATCCTCTTCAGCTTCAGCATGTGGCGGAACAACGTTTGCCACAACCTGATCTGCGTCGCTCAATACATCAAACTTATCCCCAAGGCTAAGATCCTTAACGTAGAGACTTTCGGTGAGTTCCAAGGCAGTAACATCCAGATCGATCTCTTCAACCAGATCGCCAGGCATACAGGAAACTTCAACACTGTAGAGGTGCTGATCAAGCAGACCACCATCAGTCTTGACACCCTCGGGAATGCCGACAAGGTTAATAGTAATCTGGGCGGTCATCTTCTCGGTCATTGATATCTCAGTGAAATCAACGTGTAAAACCCGGCTATTAACTACATGATGCTGGACCTCTACCATCTGAGCCATGACATCGCCACGACCCTCAATGCTGAGAGAAAGCAGCAGGCCTTCGTTATTATGATGATGCTGCATCAATACGTTCAGCTCATGCTCGTCCAGCTTGATAAGCGTTGTATTGCCTTTGGTATCGTTCAATGCTGCAGGGACAGATCCCGCACGGCGCATACGACGCGAGTTTTGTGAGCCCTGCTCTTCCCGCAGTTGCGCGCTGAGTTTTGTTTCGTCAGACATAATGTCTCCCAATCCTGTTACGGTTTTGTTCTTTTTATAGTTTAAACAGCGAACTTACAGACTTATTGCTGTGAATCCTCTTAATAGCCTCGCCCAGCAATTCCGCCACGGACAAGACAGTGACACCTGTTCCCCGTTCCGCCGACTGCGGAACAGTATCCGTCACTACCAACTCTTCGATTGCCGACTCCTCTAAACGACTGATTGCCAGAGGTGTCAACACCCCGTGACTCACTGCCGCCAACACAGTCCGGGCTCCTCGATCTTTCAACAACTGAGCAGCCGAAACAAGAGTGCCGGCCGTCGTCGTCATATCATCAACAAGGATTGCATCGCAACCCTCAACATCACCAACCAGGGTGAATGCATTCACATCAGAAGGCCCAAGTCGCTGCTTCGCCACAACGGCCAGCTCCGTATCCAGCATCTGGGAGTAAGCATATGCCATTTTCACTCCGCCAGTATCAGGAGCAACCACTATCGGATTCGACAGATTCTTGCTTTTCAAATAACGAACAATTACCGGAGCGGCATACAGGTGATCAACAGGGATATCAAAGAATCCCTGAATCTGCTGTGCGTGCAGGTCCATCGTTAATAAACGGTTTGTGCCAGCGGCAACAATCAGATTTGCCACCAGTTTCGCTGTTATCGGGACACGTGACTGATCTTTACGATCCTGGCGGGCATATCCATATAAAGGTAAAACAGCCGTGATCCGCGCAGCCGATGAGCGGCGCATAGCATCAATCATTATCAGCAGCTCCATAAGACTGTCATTCGGCTGCCCGCATATCGGTTGTACTACAAAGACATCCTTACCACGGATATTTTCCTCCAGGCGAATAAAGGTTTCACCATCAGGAAATCGCCGGACATCGACCTTACCCAGGTCAATACCAAGATAATCAGCAATATGCTCCGATAACTCGGGATGCGCATTACCTGAAAAAATTATCATCTCTGCGTCGCTCTGATCCACTTTATCTCACCTTATTCCGCTTCAAATGGTTGCCCGACTAGGATTCGAACCTAGTCCAAGGGCTCCAAAAACCCTTGTGCTGCCCTTACACCATCGGGCAATGTCTTTGTAACTATACACCACGCACACCCGCGTGCACGCAGAGCGGTGCAAATCCGCTGCGCATGCTCGCAATCGTACGCCAGGCCCATAACCGACGCCCCGCTTCCACACAATAAAACACCCGGTGATCCGATATCCCGGAGCACCGCTAACAACTCCGCCACCTGCGGATAAGCCTCAGCTGCAGCCGCCTCTAAACCGTTATAGAGCCAGCGCGAGGCCTCTAGAACCTTTCCCGAAAAAAATGACGAAACAAGATTATTAACGTATTTCGGCGCTCCAGTCAAGGGAGGCCGACATCTTGAATATATCTCCGGAGTCGAAACAGCCAATCCGGGGTTGGCAATCACCATCCATATCGGAACCGATTCTCTATCATTTTCCACCAGGCGCCGGACCTTATGCCCAACACCCTCCATCATTACCAACCCACCCAGCATCAATGCCGGAATGTCGCACCCAAGGCCGGCCGCCAGCTCCAAAAGACGCGATTCACCCAGGCCACATTCCCAAACCCTGTTCAAACCGAGCAAAACCGCAGCCGCATCCGCGCTGCCGCCCCCAAGCCCTCCGCCAAGCGGAATCCGCTTGAGTATGCGAATACTCACTCCCCGCTCTATGCCCGCCTCTTTACGAAGCGCACGTGCCGCCATAGTTGCCAGATTACTCTCATTCGGCCCTATCTGCGAAACATCAACCCCGTCACCCTCAACAACCGTCTTAACCAGACCATCCTCTGATGGGTACAGATCAACACGGTCGCATATGTCAATCTGCGAAACCACACTGCGTAACTCGTGATACCCATCTGCACGACGACGCAGGACCTCAAGCGTGAGATTCACTTTCGCCGGAGCTGAGACAGACAACATTGGTTCTCCGAAAAACATGTCGCGCGGAATTATCACACCACCCCGTAATTGTCAAGATACGTCGTCATATTTTTGTAATTACCCCCCATAATAAATTCCCCTCCCAATAAACGTTTACCCCCGTATAATGGGCATAAAACGTCTCTTCAACCCGCAATATCGATCCATATCGGCCTGCTTCACTGATGAGCACAGGTCATGCCCGGTTCAGGCGGGCATAATACACTACAAATGGCTCTGGATGGAACGTTGTTGTACGGACATACATCTCCAAAACACACACACCTGAACACCCATACCCAAATCGGCCCCATTATTCTATAGACAACACCGTCTACCCCGTCTGACGGACCGTCAGACGGGGAAAAGGAGGGGGTCGGCGGGGGCATTCTGATGGCTGTTAAGCTCTTTCACCCACGACACAAGCTCGTGGAGGTCACGAAATGGAGGAAAAGAACGCTGCCTGTCCAGAAACACACTTCTGAATCAACAAGGTTGTTCATCTCAAGAGGATCCTATATACCCTCACCTATTGGCCCCAATAGCAGGTCAATATCCTCCTGCTGGATGGACATGCTGCCTTTGACGCCATCGTTACTAACAAGGTTCTCCACCAATCCGCGTTTACGTTCATGCATCTCCAGAATCCGATCCTCTATAGTACCCTCGGCGATCAGCTTATAAACAAATACAGGTTTGTCCTGGCCGATCCTGTGTGCGCGGTCTGTAGCTTGAGATTCTACTGCCGGATTCCACCATGGGTCGTAATGAATAACTGTATCGGCCGCGGCGAGATTAAGCCCTACGCCACCGGCTTTCAGGCTTATCAAAAAGAGCGGGACATCACCCTCGCAGAACTGCTTTATTGGGGTTTCACGATCACGGGTACTGCCGGTGAGCGTTACGTAAGGAATATCAAGACGGTGCAGCAACTTCTCTATCAGCGACAACATGCGGGTAAACTGAGAGAAGAGCAGTACCCGGCGTCCTTCGCTTATCATCTCCGGCAGCATCTCTTCGAGCGCGGCCATTTTGGCGCTGTCGGCAGGCATCTCGAATTCTCGTTCCGGCTCCCTGAGACGGGGGTCACAGCAGACCTCGCGTAACTTTAGCAGTGCGTCAAGAATAGTGATCTGCGATCTTGCAAAGCCCTTCTCCTGAAGTGTGCTCTTTATGCGATCGGCCATAGCCATACGAACGGACTGATACTGATCATGCTGCACCTGCGAGAGCGATACCCGTTGTATTATTTCACTCTTCTTAGGTAGCTCCGGTGCCACCTTATCCTTTGTACGTCTAAGCAGGAAAGGGCGTACCCGGCGGCGCAGAATTCGGGAGAGAACGGGATGGGCCGATTCCTCAATTGGTAATTGAAACTGACTCCGGAAGGCTCTGCGCCCACCCAGGAACCCGGGCAGAGCGAAATTGAAAAGGCTCCACAAGTCGCTGAGATGATTTTCAACCGGTGTACCGGTCAGGCAGAATCGGACATTGCCCCTGAGAGAACACGCCATCTTCGCCGATCTGGTATCGGGATTCTTTATAGCCTGTGCCTCATCCAGGATCAGGTATGAAAAGCGCATATTACGATACAGTTCATCGTCATTCCGCATTAGGGTATAGGTTGTGACGATAACATCTGCGCCCTGCAGCTCATCCTCCCTATCAAAGCGGTCGCTTCCATGCATCACTACCACCTTCAGCTGCGGGGCAAACCTTTTCAGTTCAGAGCGCCAGTTAAGCATCAGGCTGGTTGGTGCTACCACCAGTGCAGGCAGGTCCAAGTTTTCTGCGGCATGATCTTCCGCCAGAAGGGCGATGATCTGCACCGTTTTGCCAAGCCCCATGTCATCTGCCAGGATCCCCCCCAGCTTATGATCGCGCAGAAAGCGAAGCCATCCCAAACCCAACCGCTGATAAGGACGCAACTCTGTACCGAAATGCTCCACTTCGCGGGCTTCGCCGATCTCAAGTCCCCCGCGCATCGACTCCGCAAGTTTACGGAGTGACCGAGGCGCATCCCATGGCTGCTCTGAGATCGATTCCAGCTCCGCCACCTCTGCTGCGCGCCAGACATCCAGCTTCAGAGTATCATCCTTGTTCAGAGCTTTACCGCTGAACAGTTCAAATAGATGCCGTAAAATGTAAAAAATCCGCTCGCCGGGCACCAGTGCCACGCCATTATCTGTCAGAACCGGGAGATGGCGGGATGTCAGCTGATCTCTGATCTCATCCAGTTCAGCGCCATGCCGGGCCAGATAGTCTTTGATGATGGGTAATATGTTTACCTTTCTATCACCCAATCTGATTCCGGCCTCGAACGAAAACCATCCGCGACCCGACTGCACCATGTCGCTATACCAGCACGATTCATCCACAACCACGAATTCACCCAGCAGAGACTCGAATCGCCACCCCTCCCCTTCGAGCAACGGCCACAGCTTTGTACGGATATCGAACCAGTCACCTTTCAGGCCAAGCGCCCAGCAATCACGCTGTGATGCAGCTGCAAACAGATCCTCGACAGGTTGGCTCACACGCAGGAATCCTGCTGACTCAAGGCGCTCTATAGCTCGCAGTTCATGCTCTATCTGGCGTTTTACATCGAGCATCTTACCATCAGCCATATATCGCACCCGGTCGACATCATCAGATGGCTGAATCTCTTTACCTCCATAGTCAAACGTCAGGGAGAGCACAATACTGGCCGGATTCAAGGTGCTATCCTCCCCCTCCTCCAGACGCACACGCACGCAGGGGGTTGGCTGAAGGTCCTCGATTTCGCTCCTTTCGAGTTGGGGTGGCGACGGGATTGCGGCATCGGGGTATTCCCGCAGCATTCTATCCGTAAAGCGCACCGCTTCTTCAGCCGACATCTCACCGCCGCGTGCCCAGAAAGTCGCGGCATCATCCGGGATACCGCTGATAACCCTGGCCACACCGAGGCTGCCTCTATGCACCGCATAAGGAGGCATACAGGGCAGAAGATCAACCCTGTAAGGAAAATCGAAGAAAGGACGGACGCAATCATTTGCCTCACGCCATACAGGCAACGCCTCTATGGCATCAACCATAGCCAGGGGTGCATCTCTATGGTCCCACAGATAGCAGCGTCCCGTAGCAATCAGGTCTTTCACCACCATTGCCGCAGCCTTGCCACTGAAAAATATCTCCTGTCCATCTGTTCCCTGGTGCATCACGAGCTGCATCAATATACGCCTGTCGCTCTTCTCAAGCGAAAGATTGGGAGGCGGCACTTTAAGTAACTCATCTGCCTGCGCCGGATAAACCGTACGCCCCAAAGGGCGCCCCAGCTTCACCTCCGCCATAAGAGGTATAACCTGCAACTGGCCAGCATCGCGCGTATTTATTGCGTATACAAGAATCATTACTTAATAACCGAAATAGATTAATAAAAGACTCACAAGAGTATTTGCTCTGAGCATAGAGAGCAAGCATTCCTTCTAAATATACTGGACAGGCAGAGATATACTGGACAGGCAATAAAACAAAAAATCATTTGTACCTGATTGAAAATAGGTGCAGATGAATTGTTTTCGCGATTAATTATGATAATCGCCGGAAATCAGCCTGTTTTTATGCACAGCTCCGCCGTGATCACTTGCTGTCGGGTTGAATTATTCTATGATTCCGTAATTGACGCTTTTAAACCGCCAAAAAAGGTACTGGAAGTTAGCCCGGTGGTGCACGAAAGAGCGCTTCACTCCCCTGTCGTCCCTTCAACCAATGCATCCCCGTCTCTTTGGCGACATCTACAAGATGCTCAAGACGGCCTACGACCCTGTAAAACAGGCTTCCGTAGCGCATAATGTTTTTCACCCACTCATCCGCATCCAATTCGAGAGACTCCAGAATTGGTAAAGCGTCACGGGACAAAACGCCCTCCTTACCGGCATGAATACAGCGTCCTGTTATGTCCAACAGCTTCAGATAAGTGCGTTCCGACAAACCGAATACCGGCGTGTCCGCATCATCCAGATCCGCTAGCCAGGAGGTAACTGAAACATCCTTAATTTCGACCTTAATCTCTTCCACTGTAGACGCTTGCATTGATTCAGGGAGCTTTGAAGTACAACGCGTGGCGACATACGAATTTACACGGTCATAGGCGCTGGTGAACTCAGAATCCTGTAGGCTTTCGGCTATTTTCGCTCTCACAGGATTAAGGTCAACATAGACCATACATGCCAATATAGAGGCAGAATCCATCAGGCGCTGACACCTGAATCGCCCCTCCCAGAAATGACCGGAGACATCATCCTCACGATTGCTGCGCCTGGAGATATACTCATTCATCGATTTCATGAGCCAACTTATACTGCCGAGACGATTACGAAGCTCCTTAACTCGATTAGTATCCGAAAGGATGCTCATTACCTCACATTCAATGGCCCGTCTTTTATCCTGCTTCGTACCGGCCCTTTTCTTGGCAGAGATCTGTACCCAGCGACGCACGACATCTTCATCACTCAACTCGGCGAGTTGATCTGGGCGATTACGAAGAACAACGTGCCAGTGATTTGTCATCACACTATATGCAAGCACATCTATTGCAAATAGTTGGGACATTTTACGAAGGCGATCCTGTACCCACTTTCGACGATGCTCATAACTCCTGCCTGAGTAAGCGTCCAACCCGCAAAGGAAGGCGCGACGAACACAACGGGCAATGCAGTGATACACTCCCCGCTCACCCTCTATTATGGTCTTACAGCGTGCATATCCCATAGCAATACACTCCTTATAATGCTTGTAAGATATCACTCACTCTTATTGATTTCAACAAAATACTGCCTGTCCACAATATGCCCTATTGTCTCGACAGCCATTTGCAAACAAAATTGTTGACCACCACCACAATGATGATTACCTTATATCCCAATCTACTAAACAAGTAAACTATATCAAAGAGCTCTTCTCTCACGAAAGAGCTAGGAGCGTATTTAATAGCCTATTTTCACCCCATGATAGAATTGGGACACAATTTGTTGCCTCTGTTTATTCCCTTTTAGCGGGGGAATACTGAATGACTTGAGGTCAGCCGGTTTTAGAGGTTTAAGAGCCCTTCTTTACTGGTCCAAAGACTATGCATATTTAGGCGGCGAACAAATTCTGTTCACCGTTGCAAAGAACTGACATGAAACATATGAAATTGAAAATTAGAGAACAATTTGCATTAGGAATATTACTTATAGTCGCATTGTTATTACAATTCATTCCTTTCCATTACCTTTTTGTAAAAGGTGTATATTCATGGCACATAAAGCAACTACCGGTAACGCTTAGCGGCTATGAAATGGTGATCATATTTATGTTTTTGGTCATTTCCTCTCTGTTATCAAAAAATAAATACTTATTCCCTCTTATTAACTTATCTGTAGTTCTGCTTTTCTTGAGAATGCATGGAGTTTTGATACCTTTTGCACTTGGAATACTCTATTTTGAGGCAATCACATCAATAGGCTTTGTTGTAAAAAGGTTGTGTAAGCAAAAAAGCCGAGAAAGTTTTTTCAACTATCTAAACTCCTTTATCATAGGCTTGTCCGTTTGGGCTGTATTCGCCTTGTTCTTATCATTTATTGGTTGTGGTGGATTTACTGAATTGCGTGTATTGACAGCAATCTTGGGAATTCCAGCTATATGCTTTCGACGGAATAAGCTTTTAACCTTTAGAATCTTTCATTCTTTTCAGAAGTACGATAAATATGAAAAAGTAATGCTCATTTTTATACAAATGGTCGTTCTAGTACAATTAGCAAAATCAAACAATGCTATTGATTATGACTCCCTATGGTATGGGTTAAGACCTGAGACCGTTTTAGTTGGAGAGAACTCTTTCTTAGACTACCTTGGTTTAAATCAATTTGTATTCTATTACCCTAAATTGATGGAGCTCTTCTATATCCCTATCAGTAATTTGGGAGATTTTAGCTTCATATACTCTGGAAATGTTTGTGCATTTATTATGCTTCTATTATCCGTCTTTGTTACAGGTAGATATTTGGGATTAAGGAGGAAAGAAGCCCTGCTAATTACTGTTCTAATTTCATGTATTCCGGTAATTGCCAATATGGCTTCTACTGCAAAAACGGATATATTCACAACTCTATTACTAATGATAGGAATAATGAATTTCGTAATCTATTTTAGGACAAGAAACATTAAATATATTCTATTTGGATTTGGAGTATTGATATTATCTATTGGAGGTAAATATACCAGTATACTATATATCCCAACAGTTGCATTAGGCGTTGCATTACTATTAGTTATTCAACTATTTCAGAGAAGAATACGAATATCTTTGAAGAATCTTCTTAAACACAAATTTGAACTGAGTCTTATGCTCCTCTCTATGTTCAATCTATTTGGTATATTATTCAGGACGTACAAGATTACCGGCTATCCTCTGTATATCCCCACGAAGAACTCATTGAATGCAATATTTGACTTTGTTGGTTTCAAATTGCAGTATCCATTTAAGCACCATATGCTTATGGAGCGTAATGCTACTGTTAATCATAATTTCAGTTCAGTATTTGAACGTCTTTTGAAACTATCACTAAACCCCAGTGAATTCCCCCATGTCGTAATGCTATGGCCTGGAAATATAGGATTCTATCTGCTTTGCTGTGCCATTTTTTTCATTGTTCTATACAAGAAAAGACCAAAAGCAATGCTCATTCTATTG
>CAZAKU010000239.1:0-3448 GCA_964485765.1 uncultured Lentisphaerales bacterium | reverse complement strand
ACCGGCAAGATGCTTAAAGAGGTGACCTTCGGGAAGAATATCAAGTCGGTTGTCCGTACCGCTGATGGGAACACCCTACTGGCGAGTCCCTCCATGATTTGGGAGCTGGATAAGGAGGATAAGGAGATTAGCGCAATTCCTATCGATATGGGGAGATATTTCCGGCTCTTGCGCCTCAGCAGGGATGGTACTTTTCTCTATACTGGTGGCGAAACTCTGGTTAAGGAGGCTGACCGTACCGGAAAGGTGCTGCGCACGATTGACCTTACGGCCGTTGATCCCAAAAGCAGAAAGCCCTACTTTATGATGGAGCTCAAGAGTAAGAACCTTCTGATCTCTACCGGATTCGGTGCCAGCTTACTGGAGCTCGACCCCGAAGGAAAACTGGTGCGTAAGATCGGTGGACGGGATAGTGTACCCGGACTCTATCTGAACTTCTTCGGCGAGGCGGAGGAGCTGGCGAATGGCAACTTTATTGTAGCCAACTGGACCGGTCACGCCCGTGACGATAGTAAAAAAGGCCCCCAGATTGTTGAATTCGACAAAGCGGGGAAGATCGTCTGGCAATGGCATGACCCCGTTCGTGCCGGATCCCTGCACGGTATCGCGGTCATCCGGTAAACACAGCTGCCCCACAACCTGTTTTTAAACTATTCCCCGGGGTTTGTTATGAATTATCGCCGTATATTTGCATGCGCTGCCCTCAGATTGGTGAAACCACCGGACAGCGTCCCCTCGACTATGCGCTGGATGTGCAACCCGTGCTGGACAAGCACTGCATCTCCTGTCACGCCGTAGTAAGCGTAGGCTGGCCGGTCTATATGCCCTTACTTCCGGGCCGGGGCACTAGGCGTATGACTTGCGCAGGATCTCTACGGCATCGGCCGTTGAGAGAGGTGCGGGATCCAGATCAAACAGGGCGCCCATTGTCTCGCGGGCGCTGTCGGCGATACTCTCCAGCTCATCTTCGCGGATGTTGTAGTCCGACATCTTCAACTCGCCGACACCGCATTTCTTTTGTAGGGCTATCAGCTCCTGTACGAAATCGGTGCCTCCCATGGCCTGAGCCATATTGGTGAAACGCTGCGGCACTTTGTCGGCGAAGAAGGAGAAGTAGGCAGCGGAGAGCATGATAAGGCCGGCACCGTGAGGGAGCTCCGGGTGCAGACCGCTCATGGCGTGCTCCAGCGAGTGCTCCGAGATACAGCAGGATGTCGATTCTACCATCCCCGACAGCGTATTCGCCAGTGCGACCTGTTCGCGTGCCTCCATATCGCTGCCGTCGGCCACGGCGCGCGGTAGGTATTCGGCGATGAGCCGAATGCTTTCGAGTGCATACAGATCGCTCATTGGGGTCGCTATGTTTGCGATATATCCCTCTAAAGAGTGAATCAGGGCGTCGAACCCCTGGAAGGCTGTCAGCAGCGGGGGTACTGAGAGCATCAGCTCGGGGTCAACAACCGACAGCACAGGGAAGGTGCAGGAGGTGTCACCAAAACCGATCTTCTCCTCACCATGAGTGATCACCGTCCAGGGATCCGCCTCCGTGCCGGTACCGGCGGTGGTGGTGATGGCAACGATCGGGAGTGCGCCGTTCTCGACTGGTTGTCCCTTGCCGGTTCCACCTCCGATGTAGTCCCAGTAGTCGCCCGGGTTCTTTGCCATCACGGCGATAGATTTGGCGGCATCGATGGAGGAACCCCCGCCGAGCCCGATCACAAAATCGCATCCGCTCTCGCGGGCCAGTGCGGCACCCTCCATAACATGCTCCTTAATCGGGTTAGGCAGTATCTTGTCGTATAGCACACTGGCGACCCCTCTCTGTGTGAGCAGTGTTTCGAGTCGCTCGAGATAGCCGTACTTCCGCATGGAGTTGCCGCTTGAGATAACAATCAGGGCCTTGCTTCCCGGCAGGGGTTCTTCTGCCAGCTGGTTCAGTTTGCCTGCGCCGAAAAGGATTCGTGTGGGGATGTAATAATCAAAGTTCATAGTTTTTCCAAATATAGGTTTGTGAGAACCGTAAGATCTATCAGTAACACGGTTGTGTTACAAGCCAAAAGCGGGGGAGAGGGGGGGGAGCAACCACGAATGGACGCTGATTCTTACGAATTGGACAGAAGTCATTCGTGGAAATTAGTGTGATTTAGTGGCTAAATTCATGTAAGGTTACTTTTTGTTGAAGACTAATGCAGGGCATGTTATGAAAAAATTACTGTTGATCGGAATGGCTATGGCATGGATAGGGGGCGCCAGTTGCGCTCTCGGGGAGACTGTTATGACAAATATATATGACTTCACAATGCAGGATATCGATGGCAGGGACGTCAGCCTGTCGGAGTTCAAGGGCAAGGTGGTTCTGATTGTAAATGTGGCCAGCAAGTGCGGTTTCACGAGCCAGTACGCTGAATTGGAGGCACTCTACAAGGCACGTAAAGATGAGGGTCTCGTCATCCTTGGCTTCCCCGCGAACAATTTCATGCGCCAGGAGCCCGGTACCGACACTGAGATCAAGGCCTTTTGCACGCTGACCTACGGGGTGACCTTTCCTATGTTCTCGAAGATCTCTGTGAAGGGCAAGGAGATCGACCCGCTATATGCGTTTCTGACTTCGAAGGATACGAACCCTGACTTTGGCGGCGCGGTTTCATGGAATTTTAATAAATTCCTGATCGGGCGCGATGGCTCGGTGGTGGGGCGCTTCGGAAGCCGAACCAAACCCGATGATAAGAAACTCGTTGATGCCGTTATGTACAACCTGTAATGTTGCGGGGATTGATTTCCCGGAAATTTACTAAGAGGGTGTGTGCCCCGCTTTTTTGGCAGACTTAAGCTTTAAATGCGGGGCGTTTTATTCCACACTGATTACATGGAACAGAGCTTTCGATACATTACCCTCATACGTCATGCCGAAGCTATGCATGGGCATGGGCTGAGCGATGCAGAGCGTCCGTTAAGCCCCTCCGGGCTGGCACAACTCAGTAGGATCCCTCAGGTGTTCGCCGGGATTACGCCCCCTGAGCGGGTCCTCTGCAGCCCGGCACAGCGCACGCGTGAAACACTTATAGGAATTAGGACGGAGTGCCCAAGTTGGCCCAGGGATGCGCTCTACGATGAGCGGCTCTATATGTCATCATGGCGTGCCATGGTGGCGATGATCGGGGAGTACCCCGATACGCTTAAACATCTGGCTGTAATCGGCCATAACATGGGTATCTCCCGGCTGGCTTCACAGATTGCGGGGCGGCCCGTCTCTATGAATACCTTCGGGGTTGTCTATGTCGAGTCTGCGGCTGAATCCTGGAAGGATCTGATACATGCTCCGGCACGGATTATTGTCTCCTGGCGAGCGTAGATCGCGGATGGTCGCGCCCTGACATTTATCTCGATGGAGTCAGTCTTTTCCCCTGCTTTTCTGCCTTTGACACACTATTTCGGGACAGCATACTAG
>CAZAKU010000238.1:0-14132 GCA_964485765.1 uncultured Lentisphaerales bacterium | reverse complement strand
TGCGGCGGCAAATTCGTCGGCTGGCAGTCAGGTGCTGTATCGATGGCGGTAGGCGACACCACCGGCCTGCAGGGAGCATTTGTTTCGTACTGCGGCGGCAAATTCGTCGGCTGGCAGACAGGTGCTGTAGCGATGACGGAGGGCGATCTCTCCGGCCTCGTCACCGGCCTCTACACCGGCATTGAAGGGCACACCAAAGGCGCACAACTCGGCATAATAAACCGCGCCGGTTCAATGAAAGGTCTGCAGTTGGGACTCGTAAATATTGTCGACGACGCCTACGGCATACAGATCGGACTCTGGAACCACATCGGAAGCAAAGAAACGCTACGCGGGTTCCCGTTTGCCAACGGAAAATTCTGAGCGGACCAAAAATCAACCCGGTCAGCCCATTCGGGCGGGCCGGGCTGTTCTGAAAGAGCACAAAACTCGGAGATTACTGAAATTTCCGTTGGGAAACGTCCATTATCTTGCCAATTGCAGTGGCAAGCTCAAGTTGGGCCTTACGCACAACTTCAGATGCGCTGGCAATCTCCTCAAAGCGGTGCCAAGCCTCTGCACGAGTCTTTTCAAGGGTTGCGCGACGGCCCTCAAGCTTGCCAACCTTGGCCACAAGCTTAGAGATCCGCTCTTCGGCATCCATGAGAGAGCGCCTAAGGTTCAAAATCCGTAATTCCTGATCCTCGGACGTGAGGTCCAGATCGGCCAGATCCATTCCCTTTGGTATGGGGATCTCAACCTGATGCGAGCATTCGGTACAGTTCGTAACCAAGCCCGCACCACGATAGTCTATGGCGAGGCTTTTGCTGCAGTTTGGGCAATCGAACACGATATCCGTGTCTTTCACCGCTGTTCCGTCATCCATCTCGATCGGGTTCAGCAGATCGCGGCCCATTGCGGCATGGCGCCCTGACAAAGCCTCTTCTTGGGTTTTTTCTTCCATTACGCAATGTCCTCCATTATGCCAAAACACAACGCCAAAGCATGCGTAATGGCATGATTATGCCTTCTGTATCTTACCAGCACGTATGCAAGCAGTACAAACGGTCTTGCGGGATACCCCGCCCTTCACGGCAACACGAATACGCTGCAGATTCGGAAGAAAACGACGTTTGCTTACACCTGTTATGTGCAGGCCAATTCCGCCTTTCTTCTTCTCAAGACCATGCCTAACTATCCGATTACCTGAACGCGGCCCCTTGCCGCATATATCACATTCTCTAGCCATTGTTATGTTCCTCCTGGTAGCAAAAAAGTCGCGTAACTGTGGAGGAAATCGGGACAGACCGCAAGCTAAAAGATTAAATTTCCGATCCGACGCTACAACAACCGCCTAATTCATTGGAGAGCGTACCCCCAAAAACGGCTGAACGCAAGCCATCTATTGTGCATTTTGACACGTTTCTTATCTCTTTTCACACGCAGGCTCTGCTTTATGAGATCATGCCTCTGCCATGCGCTCCTGTTCATATTACACATTGTCACATATTGTACCGCTTTTTTTCTCTTGCATACTTTTGTATACACCGATAGCATCCCCGCATTCATATGTAGACAGTTCAGGCGGTTTTGTATGGTAATGAAGCTGCTTAAAGTCGATGAATCAATCCGTCCATGCCGGCAACAATAAGCAAGAATAACGATATGCGTGACGACACATCAACAAGCAGCACTGAATCACGTACCCTGATTCTATCCGGAGACGACCCCACGGACTCCATCCGCATCCAGAAAACAAAGCTTCTTGCGATAAGCGGACCACTTCAGGGGCGCGAATTCATAGTCAACAGTGAACAGTTCTCCATAGGTTCTGGAGAACACAACGACCTGAGTATCGATGACTCAACCATCTCCAAGCGTCACTGCGAGATAAGCATTGACGAAAACGGCTACCGCATAAGCGATCTCGACAGCACCAACGGGACCATAGTTCAGGGCGTTCGGGTGGCATCCGCCTATTTGAACCCCGGAACTGAGTTCAAGCTGGGGAAAACGCGCCTCATCTTCTGCCCACTGCAGGAGGAGCGCACCTTTGCTCTCAGCAGAAACAACTGTTTCGGCAAAATGTTGGGGCACAGTGTCGCCATGCGGCGTGTTTTCCACATTGCCGAGACATACTCCCCCACCGATGCCACAATAATGATCACCGGCGAAACGGGCACCGGCAAAGAGGTGCTGGCCGAGGAGATTCACCGTCACAGCAACCGCAAGGATAAGCCTTTTATTGTCATCGACTGTGCCGCACTGGCCAGAGAGCTCATTGAAAGCGAGCTGTTCGGCCATACAAAGGGCGCTTTCACCGGCGCCAACAGCGAAAGGGTCGGAGCCTTTGAACATGCAGATGGCGGAACCGTTTTTCTGGATGAGATAGGTGATTTAATCCCCGAGCTGCAGCCTAAGCTGCTGCGTGTGCTGGAGAAGCGCGAAGTACGCCGCGTAGGAAGCAACCGTGTTAAGGAGATCAATGTTCGCATCATATGCGCAACCAACCGCAAGCTCGATACAGAGGTGAATGAGGGGCGATTCCGCGAAGACCTCTACTTCCGGCTCAGCGTTGTTCATGTTGAGTTACCGCCATTGCGCAGGCGCAGGGATGACATTCCGCTACTGACACGTCGCTTCGTTACAGATCTTCACGGAGCCGAAGCGCTTGATACAATTGGCGACTTCGAATATGCCATGACGGCCCTGAAGCGCCACGAATGGCCAGGGAACGTACGTGAATTAAGGAACCTCATTGAGGCGGCATTCTACACGCAGCATCGCCCGGTTGACCTCACATCGCTGCTATCACTCGGCCGCCTGAAGCGCATCAACGACAAGCCGGATGGCAATTTCTCGGCAGATCGTCCATTTAAGGATGCGAAAAGCGAGTTGATTACCGAATTCGAGTGCACCTATATCCGCGACCTGCTTTCGCGCAATGATGATAACGTTTCACGCAGCGCACGCGAGGCCGGAATAGAAAGGGCATACCTGCAGCGCCTGATAAAGAAATACAACCTCAAGTAAAGTTTACGCGGCATGCCGCCGGGCGCTGCAATATTGAAGATTGCTACGCTTCGGAAGCGGGAGTCTTCTAGCTATCGCCACTCTCATTGACAGCTCCGTCACCTGCATCACCGTCAGGGCTCTCCTCATCGGCAGCAGCTGAAGAGGGCTCCTCCACTTCAAATGTAACCCAACCGCAAAGCAATGCGCTGACACGCTCTGCTGTACGCGCATCGAGGGCCTTTCCGCGCGGCTGCAGAATCACACTCAGCAGGTCATCCAAGTTGCATATCGTAGCATTCTGCAGCTCACGCCGACCATCCACAAAACGATTGCCCACAAAGCAGACCACACTGTGTACCGGCAGATCGATATCTAGTCGTGATTTAACGATTGATCTGACTCGCTCAGCCTCCGCACGAGCCTGATCCAGGGGTGGCCTGTGAGGCTCTTTCCCATCCTCGTAGAGCAGACGTCCATCTTCGTATACGACCTTGGAGCCCCAGTTTTTTGTCTCCACAGCAAAAATACCGGTAGGTCCCACGACAACATGGTCGATATCGCCACCGCGCGGAATTATACGCATTTTTTCGACACAGAGCCCATTAAAGACCACATATTCCGAAGATAGGAACGCAAGGGTGGATGCCACCCGCTCCTCCCCTCTGGCGCCCTTCATATATGCAGCCACGCGCACGCTGCAGCGTCCCAGAACAAAACTGCTCAATACTGCAAGAAGAAGGAACCCGATACCCACTGCGGTATGGTTCATAGCCGGCCACTCCTTAAGGGCACGAATGAGATAGCCAGCCAGAAGGACAACCACCAGCAGCGGCCAGACGGTCCGCAAGAAGCCTACAAACCTCGCCCTTTCCCCGGGGCTTCCGTATGTTTTGGCATGTTTCTGCGGCAGATCAGTGGTGTTATTCATATTATCCTCTTCGGTTAACTCACGGGTGGCAGTGTCAACTGCCTCCCCTATGGAGGTCAAGCCGAAAACCTGCGGCGACATAACTACACATCTTTTGCGTGACAAAGCAGCCGCTGAATACCCATTAGCAGCAACCGCTATAGCAGAACAAATATAGGCATCCGCAAAGAACAACGCCAAGCAGGCAAGATTCATCGGGAAAACCCCATTATTTCGGCATTTTTTCGACATCTCAAATACGTCTACTGCTTGATTTCCGCGCATTACTGCGATACACTTCTCTTGTGATGCAGATGGTCTGAAAGACGCCGACAAGTGGCCTTGCAGAGCAATCAGGAGAGAAAATCGGCAGAATACGGCAAAAGATAATTCCTTTTCGGAGAAAAGAGCATGCAGACTTTTAACTATGTAGCCATGGACGGCAGTGGGAATCAGGCCCAGGGATCTATACAGGCCGAAACCCAGTCACAAGCCATTTCTATGATCCGGGCTGAAGGCTACTTCCCCACACAGGTAATCCCGGTAGCAGGAAAAGCTAGCAAGCAGGGATCTATCGGTGTAACCAAGCAGAAGGGATCCGGGCTGAATGCAGAGATCACCCTTCCCGATTTCCTGCAGCCGCGCATAAAGACCAAGGAACTCATGGTTCTCACCCGCCAGCTCTCAACGCTGGTTGAAGCCGGGCTGCCGCTGCTTAGAGGTATTCGAATCCTGCTTAAGCAGACCAAAAAACAGACCATGCGAAAAACACTGTCGGCCATTGGGGAGTCGATTGAGGGTGGTGCGACCTTCTCCGAGTCTTTAGCTCAGCATCCTAAGATTTTTGACAAACTCTTTGTTAACATGGTTCGTGCCGGCGAGGCTGGCGGCATGCTTGACGTCGTGCTTGTAAGCATGGCTGAATTCATGGAAAAAGCTCAGGCCATAAAGAACAAAGTCAAGAGCGCCATGACCTACCCAATCGTGGTTCTGGTAGCTGCAGTAGGCATCCTGACCTTCCTCCTGATAGCTGTTATCCCTAAGTTCAAAGATATCTTCGACGGCATGATGGGTGGCGGAGAGGGGGAGAACAAGCTGCCTGCAATAACGCGATTCGTGATAGCGGCCAGTGACATTGTCCGTTACAACGCCCTTTATGTAGGCGCTGGTATCATTGCGTTCGTGGTCATAATCAGGATATGGAAGAAATCATCGTCCGGCGCACTTATGCTAGATAAAATCAAACTGCGTGCCCCCCTTCTGGGAACCCTGTTCCGCCGTACCGCAGTTGCACGTGTTACGCGAACTCTCGGAACACTTATGGGCTCCGGTGTTCCGGCACTGCAGGCACTTACGATCGTGCGTGACACATCCGGCAACGAGGTGGTTGCCCAGGCTATCCAGAACGTACACGATGCTGTAAAAGAGGGCGAAAGCATGACAGCCCCCCTGGAGGCCTCCGGTGTTTTCCCGGGAATGGTGATCAGCATGGTGGATGTCGGGGAGGAGACCGGCGCTCTGCCCGAGATGCTCGTACGTATTGCCAACACATATGACGACGAGGTCGATAATGCTGTTGAAGGCCTGACCGCAATGATTGAACCTATTATGATAATCTTCCTGGCTGTCGTAATCGGCACAATCGTTATAGCAATGTTCCTGCCATTGATCTCAATCATAGGCCAGCTCTCCTAAGGAGAAATGAAAAATGAAAGACCTCAAACACGGCTTTACCCTTATAGAGATGATGGTAGTTGTAATCGTCATCTCACTCATGGCTATGATGGTATTCAAAATTGCCGGCCTCGGCACCAACCAGAGCAACGTAGCAGCCACAAAGACGAAGGTGGTTAAGGTCTGTGATGCCATTGAGCAGTTCTATGCAGAATTCGGGAGCTACCCCCCCGTGCGACAGTACGAAGGAACCCAGCCCTTTATGTACGAGTACAACGCAACTAATACGTATGATGATGGCACATACAAATTCCTGGACCCAGGCGTTGCCAACGCAATCTCAACAACGATCCTACACGACGGCACGGAAAACGCCGACGGGCGCCTGTTCACCTTCGGGCTGATGAGCTTCCTTCTGCTGCGCTGCGGAGGTGACGACGATGCTAGTGGCGGCAAGCAGGCGGCAGGCAGCCACCAAGTCACTTTCAGATCTGTTCAGTGGAAGAGATTCAACAAAGAAAACAGGTATGAAAACCAAACCCCGACAGACGGAATCCGGGACAAAAACGCGGTTGCCAAGTGGTATCCCGCTATTGAGGATATTGTGGAAAGCCACTGGATAAGAGACCGCAAATTCGGCACCTCACACACTTACACAAACCTGTGCAAGACAGTTCGCGATTCGTGGGGGCACGACCTCCATTATGAAAGCTCTCCTCCACACCAGAGCTACCGCGTATGGTCGGTGGGTAAAGATGGACAGGACGGCACCAGCGATGACGTCAACCAATCCGTGGAATAGATAAAATGCATGCAAACAGCACAATTTGTAAAGAGCGGAACAACGGCTTAAAGAGCGGCTTTTCCCTTATGGAACTTATGATCGTCATAGGGATTATAGCCCTGCTGGCAGGCCTCTCCATGCCGGCAATTATGCTTGTCAAGAGGCTAGCAAAGCGCCAGATCACCCGTGACCGTGTTAAACAGATTGTGAGTGCATGGGATGTTCACCTGCAGAAAAACCGAAAGTTTGTAGTCGCTGATCCTGCTGGCGTAACCTGCATGGACCCCGACACCATAAAGGCGCTGAACACCTCAAAGAAGCCGGGGTACCCGGAAACTAAAGCCATATTAATCGAAACCGGAAAACTGGAATTCCTGGATAAGGGCAGCAGCACTGAGGGGACCGGGTTTCTTGATGCATGGGGTGATGACTATCTGCGAATTAACGAAATCGATTCGATTACAGCTCTTATTGATTCCGACGACACTGAACATAGGAAGTGGCAGATCAGAATAACCCTGGATGCGGATGGTGACGGAGTGATAACGGCGCCGGATGAAACAGAGGTAAACCGCAAAGTCATTGCATGGAGCGTCGGGCCGGACGGCATCGACCAGACTGGCGATGAAATCAACAGCTGGGAATAGCAGAACTGGAGAGCCCTAGAAGATGAGCAAACCTAACTACAACAATGGCTACACAATGATCGAGATCATAATTGTTGTGGCAATTATAGGCACCCTGATTGCTTTCCTCTCAGGAGCCATCCTTTACTCAATGAAAATTGCCTCGAAAAAAGCCAACAGTGCACAGGCTGAAACGATCGAAAACGCCATACACAACTACTTCAGCCTCTACACCATCTGGCCCATAGAGAAGAGCGACGTAGGCAGTGGCGCAACATACGACGACGACGGAATCAAGATCACATACAGAGAGAACAACTACCTGGTGATTAACCGACTCAACAGCAAAAATACGGAAGACAACCCCGACGGAAAGATGTTTTTAACCGGTGATGTCATCAACGTTAAGGATAAGTCCGGGGATATCATCACACTGCGCAGGGCATGGAATGGCGCCACCGAACCTCAATTCCCTGTAGTTGCAAAGCGAGAGGATAACACATATGTCTCTGTCAGTATCACTATCGACACGGTATACAATACGGTAAAAGTTAAATATGACTGATCTCAACAGACCTCTTGCGGCTATACGCTCACGGCGCCAGGCATTTACGCTGATTGAACTTATGGCGGTCATAGCCATAATGATCATAATGTCGGCTATTGTCATAGGCGGCTATTTTTCGATGATGTCCGGATATGCAATCCGCAGCGCACTCAATCATCTCCGTGGAGCTGTAGAGATAGCCAAACAGAAAGCCAGCATGGAGGGCACCAGAGTCTACCTATGGGTAACCTCCGACAGCGACAGCGAAGAGTACACATACACCACAATCGAACAGGCCGGCACGGTCACCGACGCATCCTCATATACTGCAAATGTTGTTTATGACGAGTTTGCCGACTTCACATCGTTCCGGCCCGACCTTACCGACCCCAACGTAGTAACCGCTGTCAGCAGAGACTACACCAAGTCGATAGTATACAACCTGTCGAGAACCGACCCAACTTCACATAAACGTTTCTCTATTGTGGAGACAGTAAACGCTGAACTCATGCCACGATTCAGCAGTAATCCGGCTGACCCTATTGATAACACCGGCTGGATATTGCCTCTGAAGCGCTACTACGAAGATAGGGCGCCATTAGATCTTCAGAAAGGTGACTGGGAGGATGGCGACCGCTACGGATGGGAAACATCCCCAAGGTTCTCCCTCCCCCTCGGATTCCGTTTCAGCGATGATTCTGTTGTAACCAAAGAATCAATTGATTTCATCTACTTCAACCCCGACGGATCATGCGGCAGCAAGAAAGGCACAACGGTGAATGCCCTGTTTGAAATTGTAGAAGAGTACAGTGGTGCTACATGCAGCGTAGAGGTAATGGTTCCGAGCGGCGACATTGAGGTAGAGTTAAAATAGCCCTGAGCATTAGAGACCCATGAATAAACCAGGAATAACGCAGATGCTTTTCAACCGGAAATATAGAAAGAGCAAAGAGGGGTTCACTCTTATAGAGGTAAACATGGCGCTGCTAATCATTGCCATAGGGTTACTCTCTATCTTCTCCCTTTTTCCCGAAGGCCTGCGCCTCAGCGCACATGCACGTGACGACACGCGGCAATCCTTCTTCGCCGATATGATCTTCGGCATGATTCAGGGCAATGCCGACAACATCCAGGATTTCAGCAACTGGGTCGAGAAGAGCCCCCTCATAGCGGGAACCGGCATAATCGCGGTGAGCCCGAACCGCATCTACTATTACGATATCCTGGAAGGGAAGAGTATTCTGGCGGCACCGTCAAATGCTCAGGTGCTGGCTAATCCGACAAGATATATGGCATTCACCATAAGAATAGATACGCCGAATGATTCACCCCGAATGTTTGATATTGAACTCTTCTGCACACAGAATTTCTCTAACACTTCAAAAGCTCTGGAAAAGGAATCTGGGTTCTACACCGCGGTGTTCTTTAAAGGCGACCAATAAACAGTCATGAAACTAACAAACAAAAGATATAAAACAGTAGATAACAGGGATGCCTTCACCCTGATGGAACTCATGGTTGCGACGAGCATACTGGTCGTTATTGTAGTCATGGTTGCAGCTGTATTCCGCCAAAGCTCACTCGCATGGGATTCAGGCATAGAGAGCTCCCGCGGAAATATGAATGCCCGCGCCGTACTCAACAGCGTACAGAGGGAGCTTGCTCTGGCGGTGAATGCTGTCGACTACGGTCGACCAACAGCCTTACCGCAGTTAAGTAATAACAGCATTCAATTCATTGCCGTCGGTGGAGAGCACGTCAACACCGATGACCCTGAGCGGCGTGCGTTAAGATTGATCACCTATACCTTCAGCGGAGATTCCCTGAAACGCTCGGAGGTGCCTATGAAATGCATCAACGGTGTATGGTCGCTGGATACTACCAAAAGAACAGACTCCACCGTTGCAAATGAACTGGTCCGGGTAGAGTTCACAGCCAATGGGGACGACAGGCAAGAGCTTCCGATATGGGTTGACATAGTTCTTGAGCACAACCAGGACGCCCAGATGTTCTCCGCTCTCTGCGCCTACAGCCGCGGACCCAATGGCGAGAAAGACGGCCCCTATGAGATCGACGGAGATAAAAACGAAGATGATATTTACGGTTGGTGATCGCATGTATATGAACGCAAAAAGAAACGAAGGCTTCACCCTTATAGAACTGCTGGTAGTAATGGTTATTGCCATAATGATCGTAAGTATGGTGGCTACGGCCGCGCTGAAAGCCAAAACCCGAGCGCAATTCGCACGCGCAAGGGCCGAAACACGCCAACTGACAATGGCATGGCGCGTATATGCAACGCTCTACCGGGAGCTTCCTCATGACCAGACGGATGTGCCCATGACGGCAGATAACCTGACACCATTACTCGGGTATAGCGACGCCGGGGGCGCCAACAAACTCAAGCGAACCTTCCTGGAGTTCCCGCCGGATTCCGATTTCGTAGACCCATGGGACACACCCTACTATGTAAATTTTGTACCCGACGAAGCTCCGAAAGTGAAGACCATGCGCTACAAGGTCTCAGCAAGTTTTCCCTTACGCAATAAACCGGCACCGATAGCCACTCCCTGAGGAGACCACTGTGAAGATAGATAATTTTTTAAATAATAAGCAGGGATCAGCCCTCGTAATTGTACTCGGGTTACTCTCTGTTATAATGATATCGGCTGTTGCATTCTCAATATCTATGCAGATTGAACGCAAAGGGGCCGCTAATTATCGGCACGCCACCTTTGCCCGCCATGCCCTGCGCGGCGTTCTGGCGAAGGTTATGCAGAAGGTAGATGATGATCTTGGCGACGACCCTGCGGACTGGGATGACAACATCCTTGCATCAACCAACATCTCTGCAACCCTGGACACTACCTACGCTCAGGTTCTAACCTATGAAGCTATCAAAAACCTGCCCGGAGCCATACAGAGGGCGATACGGGAGCGCTATCAATGGGAACAAATGGGGGGTAAATACGTTACACCGAATGCCCCGCAGTGGATTCCGTTACTCCTCCAACGATCCGATGTTGACATACGCGGTCGTTTCGCATATGCCATAATTGACATATCGGATATGCTCGACATTAATTATGTCGGCGGTGATCCGCGCGGCCCCGGCAGCTCCCCCAGAGAGCTGATTCTGCACGATCTACCGGGAATGCAAACCCCGGGCTTTGAGGACAATGTTGGTGCGGGAGGGTCAACCACCCCTGATGGCGTCGACGATGATGTGAACGCCATCGACTTCTTCAGGGAGAGGGACGGGGGCTATGTTACACTGGCTGAATCACGCCCCATGCTGTTACCCAAAGGCAATGTCGATGGAGGCATGGCGGACTTTTTCGCCTGGTTCAATACAACCGAATCAGACAATGATCTGGTAAGCAAGTTCACCACCTACTCCAACTACCCCCTCTCGGACCCCGAGAAACCCCCTCTGGCCCTGCCATCCGACATCGACGAACTGATAGGCAAGAAAACTGAGATTGAAGCCCGCCTGCTGGAAATGTATACGGACTCTACGCCGGAAGGCTTTTATGCCGAGGATTTCGAAGCAGCACTTGTGTTTAAGGCACTGATTGATTTCATTGACACTGATGATATTCCCGGAAACCTCGGCGATCCCTCGACCGCCCCTGACCTGGAAATGCCGAATACTGAACGCCTGCTTATGATCAATGAAATCGCGGCCGGGGTTCCGGATTCGAAGCCAACCATATATCATGATATTGCCACTGATGTATTCACCCTTGCTCCTCCCGCCTTTTCCGTGGAATATGCATTTCCTTATATTGATATTGGTTTAGACCCGGAAAATGAGGTCAGAAGACATGTCGATATATATGCAAAGGTAACACTTAATGGCACAACTACTCCATTACAGCCGCTACCCATCATGCCTAGGAAGCTGGCCCACAGTACTGACGCCACATATTTCTCATCCCTTATACTAAGTACACCATATGCCACATTAACAGGGGCACAGAGTGGCGACAAAGTTATAGTAACCTACTACATTAGGGCATACCTTAAAGATGCCGACGGCAATTGGATTGATGTAGCACCAGCTATACCAGGTAATGCGACCAAGGAAACACCATCCGACAGTGAAGTAGAAAAACACTTCTTTAGATTCGTTTACTCGGGAACTGTTGCGACAGGCGCCGAGCTCACACTCGGAGCAGATGACATACCGGCGATAGAATCTTACGAAGCTCTCGACCCACGCTACAACTGGCTATGCTACTATGACCCCGATTCTGTGGTGGGTGCTCCGAGAATCTCCAGAGTGAAGCAGAGTTTGCATTGGTCTTCGCGTGGTCCAGGAGAGAACAGCATCCTCGAAATCAACAAAAGAACCGAAGAGCTTCTGAGGGGTTCAAAAGGACCTGATAATGACCATCCCGTTCCGGCAGCCCCTGACAAGCCCGAGATTCCTAAATTAGTGGTTGCAAACGGTGGTGAACTTCTTTCTCCGGGAGAGATGGGGTGCTTACCATTTTCATCAGCCTCTGACTACCTTCCTGCAGTATTTGCCGACTTTGCTGTTGGGAGCTCTTCTCTGCTCAAAACTATCCGCCTGTTCGATCACGACGATGGCCAATTTCGACGTCACAAAGTATTCAAACATTTCACGATGGAAGGCTATACCGAAACCACCAGGGGTAAGGTAAATCTCACCAGCAAGGATGAGCAGATCCTTAATACCGCTCTGGGAGGGTTCCCGGTTAACTTCGACTATACAGGCACTAAGTACTTCGGCACTAAACCGGGGGAAACATCCGAAGACATCCCTATCTCAGAGCTCTACAGCGCTGTTACCAACGTGGTATGGACAGGCCAGGGAGAGGAGCATTACGGCGATATCGATAAGATTGACTGGCTCTCTCTCTACACAACCGACACGTACCCAGATGGCGATAGCGTTTACGAGGTAACAAGGGAGTCTATATTTTCGGCCACACGCGGGTTGCTCGGAAGCCGTCAGCAGCTCTTCGCCGTGCTTATGCGGGCTGATGCATTTACATCGACATTCGGCATGACGTCCGTAAAACAGGGAACGGTTTTAGCGACGACCCACGGAACAGCGATTATCTGGCGCGATGCCATGCCGGATGACAAGGGTATTCATCCTATGAAACTGCTCTATTTCTTACAGTCTTCAGATTAATCGCCAGGCCTGTTAACTATGCAGACTCCCCCACCCCTAAGCAGCGAGCTGCATGAGTACTTTATGCGACTTGCGTTACGACAGGCTGAAAAAGCACTGGAAGCAGAAGAGGTGCCCACGGGCTGCGTAATCATAAGCAGGCCGCCCGATCCCGACATAATGCCTGCGGCCATTAGAGTCATAGGCAGAGCTTACAACCAGACGCAGCAGCTCACCGACCCGACCGCGCATGCCGAAATGATCGCTATAACCCAGGCAGCCAATGCAACTGGCGACTGGCGACTGACCGATTCAATCCTTTACGTCACCAAGGAGCCCTGCCCTATGTGCGCCGGTGCCATTGTACTGGCCCGCATCCCCACCGTGGTTTATGGAGTTGCCGACCCGAAGAGGGGTGGTGCCGAGTCTCTGTTCAATATTCTAAACCACCCCAACCTTAATCACCGCAGTGAAATCGTATCCGGAGTGCTCGAAGAGGAGTGCCGATCGATGCTGGTATCCTTCTTCCGCCGACGCAGAGAAGAGAGGGCTGCGCAGAAATCACAAAAATAGGTCCGTCGCGCCCCATACAGAAGGTCAATTCACCACGGAGTCACCGAGTCACGGAGGGGAGAAGGCCGGAGATGAGATGGCCGGTTGACGATTACGGCGACGACTACGGAATACGATGAGAGACCTCGCGGGCTCCCCCATGCGGATTATACCGGCAAGCACTGTTATTCGGGGCACACTTCGTCCCTGTGAGAGGTCCTTAAAATGCGCCGAAGAAGATACTGGTGAAGTTAACTACCGGTGAACTTTCGCGATAATCATCAACCGTTGCCCTCGCGTCCATGAGCAAGCCCTCGACCTCCTTCGTAAGGGCGGCATCACCCGAGAGCATCTGCCCGAGAAGCCCCTCTCCATCAGCCAAGCGCTGTGAAACAGTTTTTATGTTTGCCACTGTAGATGACAGGTCATCGTACAACGCGCTATCCTCAGAGAAGAGAGCGCCGAAAGTGCCCTTGCCCGATTCAACTCTTTCCGTAACTTTTCGCAGGTTGCCAATCATTGCCGAGATATCTTCATACAAAGAGTCGTCGCTGGCAAAGAGCTGCCCCATGGTGCCCTCACCCTTCTCCACGCGCCCTACCAGCTCGCGAATGCCGGCCATTGCGGAAGAAAGGTCATCATACATTGAACCGTCGGATGCCATCAGCTTGCCCAGTGTCCCCTCGCCCCTCTCAACTCGCTCCGAGACCTTGCGCAGATTCTCGGCCAGCAGAGAGATGTCATCATAGAGTGTACCCTCCGCAGAGAGCAGCCTGCCGAGAGTTCCTTCGCCGCCCTCCAGACGTGACATAAGGGATGAGATCTTGGCCGAGGCAACACTAAGATATCCAATATACCATCATCAACCAAACTGCGCCGGATCGAGTTCACCAGTCCCGACA
>CAZAKU010000237.1:0-2540 GCA_964485765.1 uncultured Lentisphaerales bacterium | reverse complement strand
ATGATGCTGGTGCTTCTGGCCATTCCTTTTTTAAGGGACGACACAGAATTATCGCCAACCTGTAATGGTAAGGTGTTGTCAGTCACGATCAACCCACGCGGAGTTTGAGATGCACAACCGGAAATAAGCAGGGCTGCCCCTATGCAGCATGCTGCAGTGAGTGTTGTTTTCATTGTCATATTTACTCCTTAATTTATGTTTATTAACTTTTTATAAAACCGTACTTCGATTCCACGCAGTCAGTGTAGATGATCTAATGGCGGGTTTAAAGTATAAATATAACGATTACTGACGTTAGATTCAGATGAAAGTCTTGTGTTTCGAGCCTGCTTTGTTACGCTGAAGTTCAATTTACAAATTTGCAATGGAGCTTTTTTATGACAGATCAACTTTTCGTGGGGATTGATAACGGAACGCAGGGGACTAAGGTGTCGGTTTTCAGCCGCGCTCAGAAACGTATCCTGGCATCGGCATATCGTGCTCATGATATGATTGAAAACGACGCCGGAAGGCGTGAGCAGAAGCCGGAATGGTGGATTACCGCAGCAGATGAGGCGTTGAGTGAGTGTCTTGGTTCACAGGAAGTAGCCCCCGCTTTGGTGGTTGCCATTGGTGTTTCAGGCCAGCAGCATGGTTGTGTGGCTCTGGATTCGAAGAATCGCGTCCTGCGTCCTGCAAAATTGTGGTGCGATACGGAAACAGTCCCCCAGTGCGAGGAGATAACCGCTGCGTTAGGCGGCGCTGACAGTGTTCTGGATCTTATCGGCAACTCAATAGCGGCAGGCTTTACAGCGTCGAAAGTGCTGTGGTTGAAGCAGAATGAACCAGACCTCTACGAAAGACTGGATGCCGTGCTTCTGCCGCATGATTACCTTAATCTATGGCTTACAGGTGAGCGCAAAACGGAGTGTGGCGATGCGTCCGGTACAGCATATTTTGATGTGCGCAAGCGCTGCTGGTCGAGCGAAGTCCTGAATGCGATAGATCCCTCCGGTAAGCTTGAGGCATGTGTCCCTGAGGTCATAGAGTCAGATGCCGCGGTTGGTGTGATAAGAGGCGAGATTGCAGAGCGCTTCGGTTTGCGCAGAGATGTCATCGTCAGCTCCGGAGGGGGTGACAATATGATGGCGGCAATCGGTACCGGTAATGTTGCCCCCGGCAGGGTGACAACCAGTCTCGGTACTTCAGGTACAATATACTCCTTCTCAGATTCCCCCGTGATTGATCCCGGTGGCGAGCTGGCCGCATTCTGCTCCAGCTCAGGAGGCTGGTTGCCCCTTATATGCACAATGAACGTTACTGTGGCAACGGAACTGACCCGTTCGCTCCTTGATCTGGGGGTGAAAGATTTCGATGTCATGGTAGAAAAGTCTGAACCCGGTGCCGGTGGACTTCTGCTGCTTCCATACTTCAATGGAGAGCGTACTCCTGCTCTGCCTAATGCGCGTGCGACTCTGGCCGGGGTTTCGAGCACAAACTATACGCGTGCGAACCTTTGCCGGGCAGCGATGGAGGGGGCTACGCTGGGGTTGCGTTACGGACTCGATTTATTGAAGAGTAATGGCGTCACACCGGGAGAGATCCGCCTGGTGGGGGGAGGCTCAAATTCCCGCATCTGGCGTCAGATCATAGCTGATGTGTTTAATACTCCCGTTATCTGCCCCGAGAGTGCTGAAGCCGGCGCCATGGGATGTGTTCTGCAGGCCATGTGGTGTGCCGATCATCAGGATGGCGGAAGTGTGACACTGGCTGAGCTGGCGTCTCAGTACGTTACACTCGATGCCGGCAGCAGAACTGAGCCAAGCAGCAGTGTAAGCAGGTATGACGAGGTGTATGCCCGCTATCTGGCGTTGAATAACAGCGCTGCTTCGTTCTATGACTGAGGAGATGCTTTGGCGGTGAGAAGGATGGATATATGGCAACCCTGGACGAACTTCTGATGAAACAGCACGCTGTCGGCTGATCGCCGAACCGTGAATGCTACGATGAGGAGAAAACAAAGCATGAAGAATTATGCGATCTTACTACTGGCGCTTGTGCTCGTGTCTTGCCGCGAACGAGTAGACGATAAAACTCCGGTTGACTCACCCCCACCCACACCCCCTCCCATCGTGCTGGATGCACCTGCTACGTTTTCCATGCAGCAGCGGACAACTACTGCATTGCCGGGGTCGAACGGGAAGGTGTTGATGACTATTGATGACATCACCAAAGATCAGGTTATGACCACTTTGTCCTGGCAGAACGGTTCTCTGATCGTTGCCACACGGTCCCTTAGCGAGAACGACGTTGTTACCTTCACAGCCAGCAATCATCTCTACAGGATCAAGCTCAAGAAACTGAAGAATGTTCTTGTGAGAAAAGACAGCGCAGAGTTTCAACTCTGGCCAGTTACAGATGAATAAGAATAATGAAAAGACTTACACCTCTATTCGTATCTGGGATTGTGATCGTTAGCGCCCTCGTTGCGCTGGCGGAGGAGCGAACAATTAAGTTCAACCCGGAAAAGGATCTTTTGTCGCTCCACTATGATCTCGCGC
>CAZAKU010000236.1:0-5033 GCA_964485765.1 uncultured Lentisphaerales bacterium | reverse complement strand
AAGCCTGACAGTTATCAGAAGGATGTCCCGCACGATCAGACAATCGAGCAGATCGGCCGGGCGCTGGGCGAGCTGGGACCGTTCGCTGCCGATATCGGGCAGGAGCTTCGGGTGGAAATTCACGGCACCGTCGGAGACGAGATCGAGAGTATTCGCAAGATCATGCAGATCGCCGACCACAAAGCTGTCCGCGCATGCTGGAACTGCAATGGAGACGAGTTGAAAGGTCAGGGCCTCGCATACCATTTTGATTTGGTCAAAGAATTCTTTGGGGACACGGTCCATGTCAGAGAGCTGGACCTCGACGACTATCCCTATCAGGATCTGCTCAACTTGTTCGCTGACATAAAGTACGGTGGATGGATTCTGCTGGAATGCCGAACCGATCCAGAGGATCGCGTAGCAGCCCTGCACGAGCAAAAGGCTGTCTGGGACACAATGACCGGCAGAGCGTAAATAGATAAGGACAGATCCAATTAAATATTCACTATGCAACGAGATGTTCGGGGAGCAACCCCTCTCAAAGGTCTGCGCAACTGCTGCAGAGCTCGGTTATCATGGTCTTGAACTGGCGCCGTTCACATTTGCACAGCACGTGGACGATATTACCAAAGATCAGCGACGTGATGCCCGCAAGACAATTCAGGATGCCGGACTCGAGACGGTGGGGTTGCACTGGCTACTGGTCGGACCCGACGGGCTGCACATGACCACCACAGATGACAGCACTTGGTCTCACACTCGCGACTACTTCAGAAAGCTTGTAGATCTGTGTGGGGATCTCGGTGGTCGGGTTATGGTTATCGGTTCACCGAACCAGCGAAGCCTGGTCGACGGGCAGACCCCCGCCGGCGCATGGTCGCGTGCTGTCGATCTTTTCTCTTCCGTACTGAACGATGCCGAAGCACGTAATGTAACTCTATGCATTGAGCCGCTCTCCTCTGTTGAAACCGATTTTCTCAACACCGTGGAGGAGGGCGTGCGGATGGTGCGGGAGATCAACCATCCCCGTTTCAAGGTGCATCTTGACGTCAAAGCCATGTTTGCCGAAGGACGACCAGTCGAAGAGACTATTCGCTCTGTAGATCTCGCGGACATTGGTCATTTCCATGTAAACGACCCGAATCTCTACGGTCCGGGTATGGGAGAACTCGATTTCGCGCCACTTGCCGATGCGATCAAAAGCATCGGCTGGGATCGTTGGCTATCGGTTGAAGTCTTTAAATACGATCCCGATCCAGAGACTATCGCCCGGCAGAGCATGGAATGTCTGAAGGCCAATATGTCCGACATGAATTGTGTTTAGATATGTAACCCGGTTATGGTTTAGTCACATTCGCCCGATGCAATGTCCTCTTTTTTGTCTTGCTCGCTTTGCTTGAGGCGTAAAGGACGCAAAGAGGAATGTAGGGCAAATGCCACGGTCAGCTCTTCCCTTGGCGATTCTTTGCGGTTTTTGCGAGAGTCATTTTTGCCCATGCGAGTCGTTCCTTCCGTCTTGAAAGCGTCTTTTGCGCCATAGTCCTGTGAAGCAAGTTGACCGAGTATGGTGTGGGCGTCACTACGGGCCCTGTAGCTTGGTTTTACGGTGTATCTGGGTGGGTTTTATATGCATGTTTGGCCGGGGTATATTTTTGTTGCCTTCAAGGAATATTGAGCTTGGGCCTTTCGTGTTCAGGGGTTATTATTCCGACGTGTCGATTTATTGTTTACGCAGTTTTTTCAAGGAGTTAGATCGATGGGGATGAATGTTGTTGAGAAAGTGTTAAGTTCTCACCTTGTTGAAGGGGATATGATTGCCGGTCAGGAGATCGGGATCCGTATTGACCAGGTGCTGACGCAGGATGCTACCGGGACAATGGCTTACCTGCAGTTCGAAAGTATGGGGATGGAGCGTGTGAAGGCCGATCTGGCTGTCAGCTATATCGACCATAATACTGTTCAGGTGGGGTTTGAAAATGCCGATGATCACGCGTACCTGCAGAGTGTGGCCAAGAAGTACGGTGCGGTGTTGTCGAAACCGGGCAATGGTATTTGTCACCAGTTGCATATTGAGCGCTGGGGCGCACCGGGGAAAACGTTGTTGGGGAGCGATTCACATACTCCCACGGGTGGCGGCATTGGGATGATTGCAATCGGTGCCGGAGGCATTGATGTCGCCGTGGCAATGGGTGGAGGACTTTTCTATCTCGCCTCTCCGCGTGTGGTAAAGGTAAATCTGAGTGGGTCTTTGAAGCCGGGTGTCTCTGCCAAGGATGTTATTTTGAAGGTTCTCGACATTTTCGGCACAAAGGGAAATGTTGGATGTATGATGGAGTACGGCGGTGAGGGGGTTAAGACGCTTAGTGTTCCATCACGGGCAACAATAACAAACATGGGTGCGGAGCTGGGTGTGACATCCTCGGTATTCCCGAGCGATGACGTCACCAGGCAGTTCCTCGAGGCACAGGGGCGCGCAGAGTCCTGGCAACCGCTGGTGGCCGATGCTGATGCGGTATATGAAAAAGTGGTTGAGATCAACCTTTCGGAATTGGTGCCGCGTGCAGCGTGCCCTCATTCGCCCGGTAATATAAAGACTGTTGATGAGCTCGCCGGTATGGGCGTAAGTCAAATTGTTATCGGCAGCTGTACCAACAGCTCTTACCGCGATCTTAAGACTGCGGCATTAATGCTGAAGGGTAGAAAGATTCACCCGGATATCTGTCTTGGTATTGCACCCGGGTCGCGTCAGGTGGTCTCTATGCTGGCAGCTGAAGGGCTACTTGGCGAGCTTGTGTCTTCGGGCGCACGCTTGCTCGAGAACACCTGCGGTTTCTGCATTGGAAATCACTTTTCACCCGGCTCCGGTGCAGTGAGTCTGCGTACAAGTAATCGTAATTTTGAAGGAAGAAGCGGGACTAAGGATGCTTCGGTGTATCTTGTGAGTCCGGAGACGGCCGCTGCCTCTGCCCTGAAAGGGGTGTTTACAGACCCTACGACGCTTGATTTTGATATTCCTGTAGTGGATGAGCCGGAGTCCTTCCCGATCGATGATTCTATGTTCCGGTTTGCCGATACGGCTGGCGCGGGAGTGCCCGGTACGGAGGTGCTGCGCGGACCAAATATCGGGGAGGTCCCTGCCGGGGTTCCTCTGGCGGAATCATTGCGCGGAAAGGCAACGATTAAGGTGGGCGATAAGATTACTACTGATCATATTATGCCGGCCGGCGCGCGTTTGAAATACCGCTCTAATGTGCCGACATATTCTACCTTTGTGTTTGAAGGTGTTGATCCCGGCTTTTCTTCGGTTGCTGCCGAAAATCGTGATGCCGGTATAGCAAATGTTATTATCGCAGGTGAAAGTTACGGACAGGGGTCAAGTCGTGAACACGCCGCATTGTGTCCGATGTATCTGGGAGTTAAAGCAGTCATAGCCAAGAGTATGGAGCGCATTCATAATGCCAACCTGCTCAACTTTGGTATTGTACCATTTACCTTTGTGGATACCTCTGATTATGACGAGATTGAGCAGGGCGATGCACTGGAGATCGACGAGTTGCGTTCCGCTATTGAGGGTGATGGTGTAGCGACAGTTCGTAATGTTACCCGTGGGAGCTCTTTCGAGGTCAAGGTTGATCTGAGTGATCGTGCGCGCGCAATTCTTCTTGCGGGTGGTCTGCTGGCCAGTGTGGCCACAAGGGCGGTATAGGTGAGCAGTTACGAAAAAGAGCTGTCTGTTGCCGTAGACGCTGTACTTCAGGCAATGAAGGTTTGCGAAGCCGTACGTGTGGAGCTTGTGGGCGACGATACGCTGGCCAAGAGGGATCGCTCGCCTGTTACTGTAGCTGATTTCAGTTCGCAGGCGGTTGTGCTTGATGTGCTGCGTGATGCCTTTCCGGAAGATCCGGTTGTTGCGGAGGAGGAGAGCTCTGCCTTGCAGAGCCCCAGCGGATCGGCCATGTGTGAGCGTGTGGTCTCCTATGTTCAGCAGGCAAGAAGCGCAATGAGTGCGGACGATGTACTCTCGGCAATCGACCGCGGTGCACATGCCGGAGGGCCGCAGGGACGTTTCTGGGTGTTAGACCCTATAGACGGAACCAAGGGCTTTCTACGAAATGATCAGTATGCTGTTGCTTTGGGTCTGATCGAGAACGGACGAGTGGTTCTCGGCATACTTGGTGCACCTCGTCTGCCTGAAACGGCAGTTGGTGATGATAGTCCCGCAGGGGTGCTGTGTGCTGCCGTTCGGGGAGAGGGCGCGTTTATGCTTACACCAGATGGGCAGCGCAGACCGTTGCACGTTTCTGCTAACGACGACAGCAGCCTCTCCGCTTTCTGCGAGTCGGTGGAATCCGGTCATAGCGCACACGATGTTTCCGTGAAGGTAGCCGAACAGCTTGGCATTAATCGTGACTCTGTACGGCTCGACAGCCAGTGCAAGTATGCAGTTGTCGCGCGGGGTGAAGCGGAGATATATATGCGCTTACCAACACGTGCGGACTATCGTGAGTGCATCTGGGATCACGCCGCCGGCGTGATAGTAGTGGAAGAGGCAGGCGGGCGCGTAACAGATATTGATGGCCGTGAACTCGACTTTACCCTTGGCAGAACGCTCTCGGATAACCGTGGAATCATAGCAACTAACGGACTGCTGCATGATGCAGTAATAGACGCTATTGCTGCTACCGGTGAGTTTTAGAGTAGGTGGGGAGATGAGACCCCCCCCGATTTGTGATTGCAGAGTGCGAATAGGGGGGTAGGGGCGATGAGGTTTTTTAACCACGAAGCACGAAAAAGCGGCAGGCACGGAATCTTTCTCACACCCGCCCGGTAGCCGGGCTCAAGCTCATAGAGAAGAGGGGAGGGGGCTAGGAATTGGGAATGGAGAATTAGGAATTGGGAATTGGGAATAGGGAAAAGAACAACAGGAATAATAGGCCGAAAGTGACAACTTTAAATCAGGACTTGACCCAATTTATCCTGCATTGTTGTGTCGGGTGATGCGAGGCCCATGCGTTCGTAACAGAGTGGGGTTGCTGTGCGCCCTTTGGGGG
>CAZAKU010000235.1:0-4640 GCA_964485765.1 uncultured Lentisphaerales bacterium | reverse complement strand
CAGCAGTACTGCGTATGCAAGGGCGGGGTCGGGAGAGGGAGTCATAGCGTCAAGCATCATTATGGTGTGAATCCAGACATCACCCTCGGGATGAAACTCGGGTGGTTGCTCGCATCCCTTCATCTTTTCCAGCTCGGGGAGCAGGTAGTGCAGCAGCCCCGTACTGTCGAGATTCCGCAGTAGGTCACCTGCGGAGGGTGATTCGCAGAGCGTACGGGTGATCTCCCTGCCAATACGCTCGGCACTGACAGAGAGTATAGATTCAGCTCTCCTCTTTATTGCCTCACGTGTTTTGTCATCTATAGAGAAACCCAGTGTTGATGCGAAGCGGACAGCCCGCAGCATTCGCAGATAGTCCTCACTGAAGCGGGTGTCGGGGTCACCTATGGCTCTTATCTGCTTCGCCTTAAGATCATCCTGCCCGCCTACAAAGTCGATTACTCTCTGTTCGTTAATGTCGAAAAACATGCCGTTAATAGTGAAATCGCGGCGTATGGCGTCCTCGCGTGCCGAGCAGAAGGAGACTGAATCGGGGCGTCTTCCGTCGCTGTAGTTGCCATCACTGCGGAAGCTTGCAATTTCGAAGGTGTATTCAGGGCGGATCACCGTTATTACGCCGAAAGATTTACCGATAGCTATGGTTCGCTCAAAGAGCGCTTCCACCTCATCCGGACTGGCTGCGGTGGCTATATCAATGTCCGACACAGGCCGATTCAGCAGCCAGTCACGTACACAGCCACCTGCAAAATAGGTCTCGTGACCACTATCGTTCAGTTTCCTGACGATTGTGGTTGCTTCGTGCATTAGTTGTGTGTCGGGTATTTTAAACATAATGAATTGCCATGTGTGCGAGTGCGTACACGCTATCTGTTATCAAAAACAGACCTGTTGTGACAAGGTAAATAATGACAGTCTGATGCATTGTCGCTTGATCTGAGCGCTGTATTTGATAGATTCATGCGGTTATGAGTAGGACTAATAATATTTATTTAATCGGTTTGCTGCTTTTTGCTGCACTTGGATGCGTGGGGGCAGATACTAACGGACTTGAACGGCTGCGGCTTGATGAGTGCCTTGACCTTGCTCTTTCGCGCAGTTTTGAGGTGCTTAAAGCTGAGTATAATATGGCGATCTCGCGGGATAGAGAGCGCAAGGCCAGATCCGAGGCACTTCCAAGTCTCCGGATAGATGCCTATTATCGGCGCCTGGATGATGTACAGGAGATAGAGATTGGCGATGAGATCACCACTGCAGGATCGCTCGACAGCTATAGTGTGGATTTCAGACTTCAACAGCTGTTATGGGCATCAGGCAAGGTCGATGCCGCATTGAAGGCTGCAAATGCAAATAGAGAGTATGCTGAATGGCAGCGGCGGCAGGTAGATCAGCAGGTGGCCCGTGACGTAAGGATCTCCTTCTTTGACCTGCTGCTGGCCGAGGATAGCGTGGCGGTTCAATCGGAATCTTTGGCACAGTTTACCTCCCTGTTGAAAGAGGCCGAAGATAAGTATAAACATGGTGCTGTGGCAGAATTCGACGTTGTGAGTGCCAGAGTGAGGGTTTCTAATGAAAGGCCTCTACTGATTGTCACTGAAAACAATTTTGAGGTGGGTGTTCGCAGTTTTGCCAGATTGCTGAACGATGACAGGGGCCGCATCGGTCCACTTGGCGAACTTAAGCCTGTTGAGATAACAAACAGTGTCGAGCAGTTGGAGGCAATGGCGTTGAGCCAGCGTCCGCTTCTGCAGATGTTGAGCAATGTTGTCAATCTGCGTGTACAGGATGTACGTGCAACACGCTCCACCACACTTCCGCGTATTTCGGCCTATGCCAACTATAATGGCGCTAATTCATTCCAGTATGCCAGTTTCGAAGACGATTTTGAGTGGCATTGGAGTGCGGGCCTGGTCGCTTCATGGAATGTGTGGGATGGTGGCCTTACGCGTGCTGCTGTCTCGGAAAAGCGTCACGATGAGCAGATATCGCGCCTCATGATGGAGGATGCTGTAAAGGATGTTCTTCTTCAGGTTCGTGAATCATGGCTTGATTACAAGGCTGCCAATGAAGCAATGCTGGCTGCTGATGGTACAGTGGCGCAGGCTCGGCGAGCGGTGGATATAGCTAAGGCAGGATATATCTCCGGTGTATCGTCTTATCTGGAGACTACCGATGCGGCACTGTCGCTCAGGCGGGCCCGCCTGACATATCTTAAATCTGTGCGGGAGGTGAGTGTGTCTGCCGTTAAGTTGATGTATGCAGCCGGAATTCCGGCGCGGCAAGAGCTGAAATTTAAAGCGCCAAAGGAGAATTGATTTATGGAACGCAAAGGAAATTGGGTTGTTCGATTTATTGTGGTGGCTTCTCTTGTGCTGCTTGCACTGGGGTTGCTTTTCGCTGCTGTCATGCGCAGCAGGAATGCAGATGGGGAAGGGGATGCAGCTACTGTTGAGAAGAGTGTGCCGGTCGCTGTGCAGTTGCTCGTCTCTACCTCCATGGTTTATGAAGCGCAGATAAACGCGACCCTTGAGCCGTGGGTCGATCTGACTCTGTCGGCTGAGCAGGATGCCCGGGTGCTTGAGATGGGTGTTGATCGCGGCGATGTTGTTACAAAGGGGCAACAGCTCATCAAACTTGATGATCGTCTTCAGGCGGCTATGCTGGCCCGCGCAGATGCATCACTGACAAATGCTTTGCAGGAGGTCGCCCGTTACTCCCCTCTACTGGAAGCCGGGTCAGTGAGCCGTGAGAAGATATCTGCAGTTACGACGGCGTTATTGCTGGCACGTGCTTTCCGTACAGAAGCCTATGTGCGATTGGGGCAGTGTACGATAATGAGCCCTGTTAACGGCGTTGTGCAGGATCGCTGGGTGGATGCGGGTGAATATGTGCGCAGCGGAGACCCGGCAATACGGGTAGTTGACGTATCGAAGGTTCGTTTGGTGGCCTTTATCCCGGAACGTGACCTGGCTCTTGTAGAGGATGCTTCGGAGTTGTCATTTTCGGTCGATTCTCTGGATGGCAGGAGTTATAAGGGGCGTCGTATATTTATGGCCGCCAGCGCAGATCTGCGAACGAATACCTATCGCTGCGACCTCGAGGTCGAGAACCCGGATGGTGCCCTTCGGGGAGGAATGCTGGTTAGTTTGAGTTACCCGAGACGACGTCTGGAGGATGCGATTGTGGTGCCGCTCGATGCGCTGATTGCGGAGAAGGGACAGTACTTCGCGTTTGTTGTTGCTGCCGGTCGCGCGGAGCGGAGAATCGTGCGTATCGCCACGGTTTTCGGAGCCAAAGCTGTTGTGCGCGATGGTCTTTCGGCAGGGGATTCTTTAATAACTGCAGGGCATAGGTCTGTCTCGGATGGTGCCGCAGTCGAAGAGGCGGGGGAGTAATCGATGCTGGTTACCAATTATTCGATTCGATTCCGAACCGCCGTTTTTGTCTTTATGGTGCTGCTGATGATCTCCGGCATCTGGAGTTATATTCAGCTCCCGCGTGAAGGGTCGCCGGATATAACATTTCCTTTTGTTTCCGTGACCTCAATATATGAGGGATCCGCTCCTGAAGATATCGAGAACCTGGTCACTATTCCTCTTGAGAAGCAGTTTAATAATTTGCCGAATGTGAAGGAGATTAACTCCGTAAGTGCTGATAGTGTATCGTCGGTTACGATTGAGTTCACCCCGGCACAGGATATCGACATAGCGCTGCAGAAGGTTCGTGACAAGATCGATCTGGCCCGGCCTGATCTTCCTCCCGATCTGGATTCCCCGATTGTGCGCGATTTTAACGTCAGCACCGATGAGCCTGTCTTCATCTTTACCCTCTCGGGTGGAGGAAGTCTGGAACGTCTGAAACGGCTGGCCGAAGATCTTGAAGACAGAATCGAGTCACTTCCCGGTGTTCTGCAGGCCAATGTTTACGGCTTGCCGGAGAGGGAGATCAGGGTCTCCGCTTCCGCTACAAAGCTCGATGGTCTGAGAATGAGTTTTGGAGAGGTGATCGCGGCTCTGTCTAATGAGAACCTTACCATGTCGGCCGGAAATATTGAGGTGCCCGGCAGAGGCAAGTTCCAGGTGCGGATCCCCGGAGAGTTTGTGAATGTTTCCGATATTGAGGGTATCGTGGTGCGATCGATCGAAGGTCGCTCTGTTTACCTACGGGATGTGGCCGAGGTACGCGATACGTTTAAGGACCGCGATACCGCTTCGCGCGTCAATGGCGAGGCGTGCATGACTGTCAGTGTGCAGAAGCGGGCACGGACGAATTCAATCCAGATAATTGATAGGGTTCAGGATTTGATCAAGTCCGCAAAACTTCCGCAGGATGTCACGGTGACGGTGACAATGGATCAGTCGCGTGACATTCGCATGAATCTTTCGGAGCTCGAGAATAATGTGTTTTCCGGGTTTTTGCTGGTAGTTGTAGTGCTTCTGATGTTTCTGGGTATGCGTAACAGTTTACTCGTCGGATTGGCGATTCCCTTCTCGATGCTGATCTCATTTGCGGTTCTGAAACTGATGGGTCAGACGCTGAATATGATGGTTCTTTTCTCGCTGGTGCTCTCGCTGGGTATGCTGGTTGATAATGCTATTGTTATTGTTGAGAGCGTATATCGCATCCACTGCGAGGGCGTAGGG
>CAZAKU010000234.1:0-9360 GCA_964485765.1 uncultured Lentisphaerales bacterium | reverse complement strand
GGCCGTTCTGAGATCGGGGTCAGACCTTCTTTTTGCGTTTTAGCATTCAAATTCTATTGCGCGGGATTACTTCTCAAGCGACAGCAGTAAGCGGGTGACTCCTTGACGCATGGTTGGCAGCGACCACATGTCGCCTCTATGACCGGGTATCACCGCGGAGTCAACGGAACGAATCTATCTGCGTGAATCCATCTTGACAATCAGAAGGCACTCTATACTCTATGAACCCGTATTGCGTGTTATGCTGTTTTTTAAATTGGTATTATGTAGAGAGGAGAGGGAAAAATGAAAAGTTTACTATGGGCAGTTGTTGGTGTTGCACTTTTTGTGAGTGGATGTTGTTCGTTTGATGGAGCGGGGAAGGGGGAGGCATCGGTCATAGGGCGTCCGATTCAGTCGCTGCTTCAGGCTAATGCCGGTAACCGGATTGAGATGTTTGATAAGGATGGCGCAAAGGTTGAGGAGCTCCCGCAGCAGCCTAATGCAAGTGTCTCGATCTACAACAAAGATCAGACCGGGCAGGACAACTATACGTTGGATGAGAACGGCGTGGTTGTGAAGCATTTGCGCAGTTATGGCGAGAACTTCACTAACATGAAATGGGAAGCCGCGAAGTAGGCTGGGGTCTCCTAACCCGGATATTCAATAAGATATCCGGGCGTAAGCCCACAAAGATTAGAGTGGTTAAAAAAACTCTACTCTCTCTCCATACAGGCGTATCGATTCATTTCCATCTATGTGCGCGGTATATGAGCTTATGGTTGAAACTCGCGTTGTTCGATCCCGGGTCTGGTCATACAACCTTTGCCCCGGCAGAGGTTACCACTCGCCGCCAAGTTGAATACGCAGGTTTAGTGCCCCCAGAGCGGCTTCCTGCAGATTGTCGAGGTGGGCAATGCGTTGAGCCATAGTTGCATCTTCTGGAAGCGGGATCACTATGCGGCCGTATGTGATGTGGGCCTTGCGTAGGGCACCGTGGGTTTCTGTAATGGCACGGCTCAACTGGATCATGTAATCTTTCCGTGCCTGAGATAGTTCGTGAGAGCTGATATTCAGCCTTGTACGGTCTTCGGGATGCAGAATCGGAAAATGAATGTTGGTTAGTGCATCTCTCTGCCATAAATCAGCCGGGTCTGACACTGAAAGCATAAACTTTCGCAGAGATGGTGCTGGATTATCTATTAAACGGTATGTCTGCTGCAGTCTGGTCGCCTCCTCCTGCAAATCGGGGCGGCGTTGAAGTATTTGGAGGTTTATTCTCTCCGGAGGGGCCGGAATGTTCAGGGGCTGTGCCGTGGGTGGAGCCAACTGTTGGCCGATCAGGCCGGATAGCGCATCTTCTTGTTTCCTGTAGCGCACCATCAGTGCATTGAGGTGGCGGGAAAGAGATATATGCTCGGGGCTGTCGGGGGCAACTCCCCGTAATGCACCCTCTACCTCTCTTATCTGTGCGAAACTTGTCTTACGCTTAATGAATGCCCCTGCGATCTCGTTCAGGTTTGTAAGGCTACGGCTCCATTCTGTCTCCGGGTGGCCTGTCTCATTCTGCTGCAGCGCGCGGAAAATGCAGCGATTAAGCTCTTGAGAGTCGAAATTCTGCCACCAGCGCAAGTCCGCTGTAAGCTCCTGCTGTGCTGTTTTTGGAGAGGAGTCTATGCGGCGTGGATTCGGTCCGATATGGTTGCAGGCGGAGATACACAGAATCCATGCGGCAATAGCCGCAACCTGCAGAAGTCGTATATTCCGGTGCGATAGTATGTTTCGAAGATTCATTTTGGTTCTAGTAAACGTGCGGAATATACAATACATCAATCCCGGCGGAATAGTGGAATTTTTCGCAAATGAGGTAAAAAAAGAGAGTTCACTCGTTTTTGTTGCCGAAAAGGTGCTGAATTCATGGAATCAGCTTGCTGAACATAGTGAGATTTCATAGGCTATAGGCCTTAAACAGAGAGGAGGATGAGGTTGGATCGCAGGCCCGTGTCTGGTTAATCCATTCTTGTCTCTCCGGTTAAGTAAGGCTCCATGCACTCGAATCCTGATGAGTGGGGGTTGCTTACACTTTGGTGTTGAGATACGGAGATAATGTAACATGTCGGACTCATTGGTAGATCTTGAGCTAGATTTAAGTATAGATACAGAGAGAGGCCTGCTGCGGAGATTGGACTGGTCGTCGTTCTGGACCAGTTGTCTGATCGCTTTGATTGTATATTTTGTGACTCTTGGTCCATCGGTTTCACTCGAAGACTCCGGCGAGTTGGCTGTAGCGGGTGATCATCTGGGCGTACCGCACCCTCCCGGGTACCCAATCTGGACGATGCTGGCCTGGACGTTTGCCCGTGTATTCAGTTTTGTAACATTCAGAGGGATGCCCACTCCCGCCTGGAGTATCTCTCTGTTATCGGCCGTATTCGGCGCTCTTGCGATTGGTATTACCGCGATGCTTATAACCCGCGTCGGATCCGATATCCTCGCTTTTTCGCGTAAGGAGGACGAGGAGAAGACTCACGCCAACGACAAGCTGATAGCCTGGGTGGCCGGAGTTTCCGGAAGTTTGATCTTTGCCTTCAGTCCCGTAATGTGGTCTCAGTCGACTATTGTCGAGGTCTATACGCTGAATGCATTCTTCCTGATGCTGATCTTTCTCTTAACCTATCTCTGGATGCGGCGTCCGTCCAATAAATTACTCTTGATTACGGCCTTCATCTTTGGTCTGGGGATGACAAATTACCAGGTATTGCTGTTGGCAATGCTGCCGCTGGTGATTGTTGTTATGCTGCGCGATATGCGGCTTTTCCGTGATTTCTTTATGGCTGGGATCCCATTTCTTCTGGCGTATGTGATTCTTAAGCTGGGAGCAGAGACAGAGTCCGCAACATTCACCAAACAGATCAATCCGAACGGACTAAACGATTTGTTTATGGATAATGCGATTGATTCCGATCGACTCAGCAGCGCCGCAGATTACTCAAATCTTGGGATGGCATATGCCAATATGTGCAGGAACGGGATTGAGGGACTGTACAAGGACCCCGCATCTATGGGGCGATATTTCCTGCCCCTGGTGAAGCCCGGTATCTATGTGTCGGCTATATGGGGTGGAATGATTGCAGCAGCCGGTGCTCTGATCCTCAGGTTCCGTCCTCAGCGAAACAAAAAAGCGCTTTACGAGTTTGAAGGGGACTCAGCCTGGATGGTTGCCGGCGGTGTCGCAGTTGCTTTAGGGTTGCTGATCTCGATGATTTCAGTTGCAAGACTGCCTGAGATGCGCACATTTGTTACTATAAGGGGGTCTGCATCCCCGGTGCCATTCTCGTGGCTTTCCCCCTCATTGATGTTCTTCCTGGGATTGTCGATACTGCTGGGCATTGGTTCAGTGATGCGGCGCGGCATCTGGTACGCAGTTTCTATGTACGCGATTTTCGTTCCGATGTTTTTCTTTATGCACAGAGGCGCAATGATGGGGATGTTTCACCCGTCATCCGGTTGGTTCGCATTTTATATAGTTATGAATTTTGTGATTCTCGCACTTATCTGGGTGATGTTGCCGCATGGGCGTACAGTGGCGTTGAGCTTCCTTCTGGTAGAGCTGGGTGTGGCCTTTTACATATATATGCCGATCGTGTCGGATCTGCGCAATCCCCCGATGAACTGGGGATACCCGAGGACGTGGGAAGGCTTTAAGCATGCGCTGAAGCGTGGCCAATATGCTGCACTGCAGCCGGTAAATCCGATTACCCAGTTCCCGATATTCTTGAAGCAGGTGGTATTTTACTTCTCCGAGATGCGTATGCAGTTCACGCTCTTTCTTGCTCCACTGGGTATCCTGCCATTTGCAGTCTGGCATTTCCGTGATGAGACAGGCAGGAGGGTGCGGGCCCTTTATTTAGCAACCGGATTGTATGTTGCCGTAGGCATTTTTGTACTGTTGTTTAAATACTTCGAGTTAGGTGAAAGTGCCACGAGTACCTTCAATCCCGCACTGTGGCTATCGTGGCTCATGCTTGCCTTAGCCGCTGTAGGTACTGTCAGCGTCGTCACCAACCAGGTAAAAGAGCAGTTTAATAACGTACTTGATGAAGCGCGATCTCTATCCGAGAGGGTTATGTCCGGGTTACTGGTGCTTGGTGCCGGGTGCATAATGGTGCTGGTTCCAATGTTCTTCTGGTACCAGGGATTCAAAGGGGATGGTGCCGGATCTAATGGCGCCTTGCTTATATTCGCCTTAGTGCTTACATGTACTGTAGCCGGTGCGGTTGCTCTGGCCATTTTGCGACCTGCAGATTTCAAGGTAGGCTTAGAGCCTTTAATGCAGAAGTGGTTTATTGCCTCTGCGGTTGGGTTCGTGGCTATGAGTATAGTCCTGGTCGCACTTGCCAACCCGAAGTGTGATGTGCAGGATGCGTTTATTCAGAAGGTTAAATTCATCTCCTCGCATGGGTTGTTTGCCTTGTGGATAGGCTATGGGATCGCCATGGGACTGGGGGCGCTTTCACGAATAACCAAAGGCAACAAGAACATAGTATACATCGCGGCGATTGGGGCGCTCCTGCTGCCGCTGATACCGGTCCGTGAAAACTATTTTAACGATAGGTTGATAAAGCTCTATAGCGCTGCAGAGCAGAATGGCTGCGACTTTGGCTGGCAGTTCGGCAATTATCAATTGCGCGGTGCCGAGGCGATAAATGAGGAACTCGATGAGGGCGAAGAGCCTCTCCCCAACCCCTACTACCCTGAGGGGATGGAGCAGGATGCGATATTTTTCGGAGGAACAGATCCCGGGCGATTCGTTCCCACTTACATGATCTACTCCGCTAAAGTCAGGGAGGATGTCTTCCTGATAACTCAGAACGCCCTTGCCGATCATACCTATATGAGTGTAATGCGTGACCTCTATGGCGAAAAGATATGGATACCATCACCGGCCGGAAGCCAGAATGCATTTAAGATCTACGTTGATGAGCTTGAGGCGGGTAAGCGCCCCAGGAATGCCGGTGTTAATGTAATAAACGGGCGCGTTCAGGTGACGGGTGCACTGGGGGTTATGGAGATTAACGGCATCCTGTGCGATATGATGTTCAAAAAGAATAAATCACGTCACGCGTTTTATGTGGAGGAGAGTTATCCGATTCGCTGGATGTTCCCGTACATGACTCCGCATGGTTTGATTCTCAAGCTTAATAATGAGAAATGCAGGATTTCGCAGAGAAACACCACGGATGATATGGATTTATGGGATTGGTATATGCGGCGTCACACATCGGACAGGAGCTTCAGGCGTGACATCGTAGCACAGAAGAGCTTTTCGAAATTGCGCAGTGCGATTGCCGGTCTGTATGCACGGCGTAATTATGTCGTGAATGCGGAGCGGGCATTTATTGAAGCACGTATGATGTACGAATTCAGCCCCGAATCGGCATTACGTCTATCGCAGGAGGTATATCTGCCAAGGCGCCTCTATAGAGAGACGATTCGTGTACTCGAACGCTTACATGAGATTGACCCAAATAATGCTAAAATCGTGCCTCTTTTGGATCATGTAAGGAAGATCATGCATCTCGGTGAAAAGGCGCGCGATCTGGAAGAGATATCGAAACAGGGCAACCTCACAATGACAAAAGCGCTTGAGTTGATGGAGGTGTATCACGCCATGGGGGATTCTTCATCATTGCATCGCCTGGCTTTGCGGTTACTGAATGTTAAAACGTTTACGTCGGCACATGCTGTTTCTGTGGCGGATAAACTGCAAAAAGCTAAATTGCCTAAGCAGAGCATCCCCTTTATTGATCACGCTATGAAAACCCTTAAGGCTGGTTCACCCCCCGAAAACTACATCTCTATATCGACTCTCTACATACGGGCAGAAAATAAAGCTGGTGCAAAAAAGGCGCTTCTCCTGGCAGAAAACGCATTACTGCCTACGACGGCCCCGAGCATCGTTCGTGCAATTTCGAAACAGTATGTTCAGCTCAATGATGCCGGGTCTATGGCGAGAAACCTGCAGCGTTACCTGCAGTCTGAGCCCACTGATTGGGAGGCATGGCTCGACATGGCTATGGCGCAGCTCCTGATGAAGCAACCTCAGAATGCAGAGATGGCAATTAAAGAGGCTTTGCGTTGTGGTGGGGTAAATGCCAAAAGAAGGATACAGGAGCATCCCTACCTGAAGAGTTTTTACGATCAGATGAACAAGAAGAAGAGCCACAATCCTATTTCAGGACCGGGTAGCTGGCGCTGATGATGCGGCGCTTCTCCTGAATGCTTCGTAGGCGACGATCGATACGGAATTTGCCAAGTTGATGCTGCGGGCATGTTTTCCCGGCATCGGGATGCAGAAAAGCGAATCTTTGTAGCGTTCGTAAAAGATCTCAGGCAGGCCGCCTGATTCCGAGCCGAAAATCACATGTTCATCCGGGGAGAATGGGTGCTCGTAGAGCGACTTGCTTCCATGTGTGCTGGCGAAGGAGAGCGCAGCCGGCTGGGCCTTCTCAAGGTACTTATCCCAGCTGTCGTGGATCTGTAGATCTACATGCTGCCAGTAATCCATGCCAGCACGACGCAGGTAGCGTGAGGTGAGGGCAAACCCCAGTGGGCGAATCAGATGCAGGGAGCAGTCGAGCCCTGCACAAAGCCGCCCAATCGCTCCGGTATTGTGCGGGATCTCAGGGCTGAAAAGTGTTACGCTTATATTCATCTTTAGTGGGGCTCTCTCCTGCGGTGTAGGGTAATGCTTTGAGTTATTCCGGTTACTTGTCGCCGGGCATTGCAACTATCTTCTTGATCGCTTCGTTCGCGAGTGTCAGTCCGAATATGCCGGTTATAGCGCTGAGGCTGCCCATGGGAGCGCGGGCCCGGCCACGTCGGCCCGCCTGCTCTTTGCCGGGAATAGTACACTCCTCCGGGGCATCCTGTGGAGGAGGGGGAGTTGTCTCGTCGGAATAAACACAGGTCACCCCTTTATGAATGCCCCTGCGTCTCAGGCGCTTGCGTACAAACCTGGCCAGTGGACAGTGGCGTGTTTTTGATATGTCGGCAATGCGTATCTTAGTTGTGTCCATTCGTCGGGCTGCCCCCATGCTGGAGCACACCACGATCCCCGCCTCTATTGCGGAGACTATCAGGGTCACCTTGGCGTTAAGGCTGTCGATTGCATCTATCAGGATATCGGGTGCAGGATCAATAACCTCCGACACGCTCTCCTGCGTGATGAAGAGATTCATCGGGGTAACATTGCAATCCGGGTTAATATCGTGGATGCGCTTAACACACAGATCTGTCTTTGCCTGCCCCAGCGTTGATTCCAGCGCGTAGAGTTGGCGGTTGATGTTGGAGGGCTCAACATGATCGAAGTCTATTACGCAGAGATTTCCCACGCCGGCACGTGCCAGCCCCTCGACCGCGTATGAACCCACAGCGCCCAGACCGGCAACCGTTACGCGGGCATTGTGAAGGCGCTCCATTGCTGAATCGCCAATTAGGCGCAGTGTGCGGTCGAAACGCTCTGTTCGGGAAATTGACATGACTCGCCATAACCTGACTGTTATACGCAGAGACGTCAAGGGTTCTGTTTCTATGGGTTCTGTAACTTGCTGCACAACAGCATATTGCGCTGTCATGTTTGCTGTGGTTTCCAGTTGCCTGGCGAATGAAAGTTGCGAAAGCGGTAACTCCGCCTCGACAGAATGACTCCATGATTCGTATGCTCCTTTGGCTGGGGTACTTGAAAAGGAGATTTTAGATGCGCGAAAAAGCTATTTATGTGAAGGATCTGAAGCCTGGAAGCCGAATCGTGGATGTTTTTGCGGTGGAGAGAGCTTCGCTGGCTGAAACACGTACCGGGAAGATCTATATAAACGCGGTGGTGATCGATTCAACCGGTTCGGTGACTGTGCGGTTGTGGGATGCCACACAGGAGCGTTTCGATGCATTTCCGGCCGCCGGCGAGTTTGTTCTGCTGGGGGGCAGGGTGGATGAGTATAACGGCAAGAATCAGCTGATTGTGGATGATTTTGAGGCCGTTTCTTCTGATGAGGTCGCCCTGGATGCCTTTCTGCCATCGACTTCGTCCGATATCGATGAGATGTGGCAGGAGCTGCTGTCGCGTCTCGAAGCGATACAGGATCCGGACTATTCCGCCATGACACGTGCATTTACGGAGAATGGACGCTATGCAGCTGCTTTCAGGAGGTCACCTGCCGCCACAGGGGTGCACCATGCGTATGTCGGCGGCCTGCTGGAACATACTCTGGCTATGATGCGCGCCGCAGATGCACTGCTACCTTTCTATGACAGGATCAACGGCGATCTGCTACGGATCGGGATTCTGCTGCATGACATGGCTAAGATAGCAGAGTACGAGATAAAGCCCGGATTCGGTAAAACGCGCCGGGGGTTGCTGCTGGGGCATATTGCAATGGGGACATCGCTGGCCAGACGTCTGGCTCAGGATGCGGAGGCCGCTACATCCAGGCCTGTTCCCCCGGTTAAGCTTGAACTCGTGCAGCATCTGATTCTGGCTCATCACGGTCAGCTCGACTACGGGAGCCCTGTGCTGCCGGCTATCCCGGAGGGGTGGTTCCTGCACTATATCGATAATCTGGATGCCAAGCTCAATACCGCATACGGCGCGATAGACAGCGATTCCGATGCCGACTCCGATTGGACACCGTTTCATCGAATGCTGGGATGCCGGGTCTTTAAGCGCAGTGCGGAGTAATCCCTTCTGACCCCCTTCATCATGCCCATGTGGGCATAAAAAGTATGCCTTTTCTGTAGTTATTTAGTCCTAAAGTGGTATAAATGTCGATTTTTGCTAAAAAAACATACAAAAAGCTTGCCCCTTATGAACACTAATGCGACTTTTGTCTGTGATTGTGCGATAGGTTTTATACTGCGGGAATAACGGGGGCATGTGATTTGGAAGGGGGAACTGGTATGAACGAGCTTGTAACGGTCTATGTTGTAGATGATGACCAGTCAGTCCGAAAGGCACTGGATCGGTTAATTTCATCTGTAGGATTCAGCGTAGTAACCTTCGCGTCTTCGCGTGAATTCCTCGATTTGGCGGTAGATGGCGGTCTGCATGGGCCCTGCTGTGCAATTTTCGACATTCGTATGCCCGGTCTCAGCGGCTTGGACCTCCAGCAGGAGCTGCCGAAGAGGCGCTGTTACACTCCCCCGATAATCTTTATTACCGAATATGGCGATATCCCCATGGCTGTCAGGGCTATGAAGAATGGCGCTGTTGAGTTTCTGACGAAGCCATTCAATGATCAGCAGCTGCTTGATGCGGTTAATATGGCGGTTGAGATTGATCGTAACAGTAAATCAGAGAGGGAGCTGGTTGTCTCTATGCCTGTG
>CAZAKU010000233.1:0-5779 GCA_964485765.1 uncultured Lentisphaerales bacterium | reverse complement strand
CAGGTACACACATCGCTGGAGGAAGGGAACACCCCCCAAACTATAACAGTTGAGTTTGAGACCATACTATGATTTCACGATGTGAATCCCAGGGCGCTGATCTCAAACGTATTCGATATCGTCGGATCCGTTCCAAGCAGGAATTCCTGGTAGAGGGTCAGTGCATCGCCGTCCTGATTCTCGCGAGTCGGATAGCCCGAACACGACACAGACCCACCCCCCGCTAAACCCTTTCAGGTGCTGCAATACCGAGAAGACCCAACCCACGCTTCAGCACAGAAGCGACTACCCCGCAGAGGCGAATACGGCTTTCACGTACACCGGGCTCAGCCTTAAGGAAAGGGACCGTCTGGTAGAAGGTACTGTAGAGCTGGCACAGTTCATATAGGTAATCGGCTAAAGCGCTGGGCTTATACTGATCGGCCGAGCGCTGAACGGCATCGCCGAACTGCAGAATCTTAAGCGCCAGCTGTTTCTCTATAGGCTCTCCAAGCAGCAACGGTTCCGCATCTGCGTTAGTATCGGCAAAGCTATCGGCGTATTTGTCACGAACACTGCATATACGGGCATGCGCATACTGCAGATAGGGTCCGGAGTTACCATCCAGCGCCATCGCCTTCTCCCAGGTGAATGTGATCATGGTCTGTGGATTCTGACTCAAATCGGCATACTTAACAGCACCGATGCCCATATCCCTTGCCAATGCGCGCTTCTGCTCGTCGGACATCTCGGGACTCGACTGCTCTATTACCGCCAGAGAGCGGCGTTCAGCTTCATCAAGCAATGCTTCAAGCTTGATCACGTTGCCCTGCCGGGTCGAGAATGCACCCTCCGGCAGACGCATCAACCCGAACCAGACATGTTTGAGCTCAGCCTTAACGCCCAGCTTGCCGCATATAGAGAAAAACTGGCGAAAGTGCAGCTGTTGGCGTTCGTCGGTAACGTAAACAATCTTCTCGGGCTGGAACTCTTCATCACGTCTAAGCACCGTAGCAATATCGGTTGTAGCGTAATTGAAGCCACCATCACTCTTACGAACAATGCATACACGCAGATCCTCATCCTCAAGGTTAACAACCGTAGCGCCCTCGCTCTCCTGTGCCAGGCCCTTATCCTCCAGTCGCTTTATCACCCCGGGGAGTGCGTCGTTGTAAAAGCTCTCCCCGCGCACCAGGTCGAAGTTCACATCAAGCCGCGCATAGATCTTCTCGAACTCAGACATACTGAGCTTAATAAACTCATTCCAGAGGGCAATATTCTCCGGATCCCCCTTCTGAAGCTTCACCAGCTCGGCCCGGCATTTATCCAGCCATTCGGGGTCCTCTTTTGTCATCTCGTAGCTCTTCACATATATACGTTCGAGCTCCTCAACCGGTGATTTCTGCAGGGCGTCACTATCCAGGAAATGCCTGTACCCCATAATAATGATACCGAACTGTGTGCCCCAGTCACCCAGATGATTGTCGGAGACTACCCGAAAACCGAGAGCACGATAAATACGATCCAGTGCATTACCGATAACGGTGGAACGTATATGGCCGACATGCATCGGTTTGGCAATATTTGGGCAGGAGTAATCAACAACTACGGTTCGTCCGGATCCTGCCTGAGGAACACCGAGCTGGTCATCTTCGGAGAGCGATTCCACATAACGGGCCAGCCAGGCACTATTAAGAGTGATATTAATGAACCCGGGGCCGGCGATCTGCAAATCCGAAAGCATCTCCGGCAGTGTAACATCGGCAACAACGGCCTCAGCGATGGCTCTGGGCGCCATTTTCAAAACACGGGCAAGCCCCATAGCGGCATTACACTGGAAATCGCCAAACTCACGATTTACCGAGGGAACCACATGTATACCACTAAAAGAATCCTCCTGCCCCGGAAAAGCTGTATTAAAACAATCACACAACCAGCCCGTAAGCACCTCTGTTACCTTCTGTTTCATCTCGTTCATGCGCATCACAATAATATCTCCGCGTCTCAGGAGCAAGGTTACATATTAGCCCATTGGAATTATTTGTACCAATGAGTGCACATAGCACGCAAAAGAGGATATACCCCTTTTTTGTGGCCAAACAACTAAGCTCCCCGGCTTAACAGGGGCAGAGGACTAGCCACAGAAGGCATAATCAAGAAATGTACGTCATAAACCTGACATAAAGTCAGCGGGTGTGAGAAACCTTCCGCGCCTGTTGTTGCCAGATCTTGCCACACCCGCCCGTGACGGACTCGAGATCACAAAGATCACAACATGAAAAATCAGGCCTAAGGGTTTGACAAAGACCCTCTTTTTGTATACTTTTCGCGGTCGTCACCCGAAGAACCATCAAGCTACTTAGCGGTTCGGGTCAAGAAGGGAGCGTGATTTACGCAATGATACATGTAAAATTGAAGCGCGGCGAAGCCGTTGAGCGGGCCTTGAAAAGGCTCAAGAAGATTATGGACAAAGAGGGTCTCATGAAACAGTTGCGAGCCAACCGTTTTTACGAAAAGCCCAGCGAAAAGAACCGTCGCAAACGTGCACGCGCCCGTTCGCGTACTACTATGAGACAGCCCAGATGAGGTAACAACACCTCACTGTAAGTAAACAGTTTTCGGGGGTCCTTTCCTTTGTGTACGGGCCCCCGATCTTTTTATAGATATGGATTTCTCGATATCAACTAACTGGAACTCCAGGGGTGCCAGATCAGCTGAAGAGATGATCGACCAGATCAACGGACTGGGAATTGAAACCGTTGAGTTGGGCTACGCAATCACCTCTGATCAGGCCGATTCGATCCGCGATATGGTTAAACAGGATCGCGTACGCGTGAGCAGCGTCCATAACTACTGCCCTGTCCCCACCGGCGTATCCACCGGTCATCCTGAACATTTTCTATTCGACTGAGCCACTGCATCAGAGCGCAGAATGGCCGTGCAGTACACCGTCCACTCCCTGTCGCTGGCAAAAGATGTTGGAGCATCCGCAGTTGTCGTTCACGCCGCACGCGTGAAAACCTGCCGTACGACCTCAAAGCTTATTGACCTTGCAAAAGCCGGGAAGCAGGGAACGCGTGCATGGCACCGCATGTTCAACAAGACTCTGGCCCGCCGCGAAAAAAAAGCTAATATACATATGGACGAGCTGCGCCGGACGCTCGACAAACTGCTGCCCCATTTCGTCGAAGCAGGTGTTGCCCTGGCGCTGGAGAATCTGCCATCCTGGGATGCTATGCCGAACGAAAGCGAAATGCTTCTGCTCTGTAACGAATACAAAAGCCCCGCCCTGCGTTACTGGCACGATATGGGCCATGGTGAAGTGCGGGCAAACCTGGGCTTTATCCACCACAAGCACTGGGTCGAAAAGCTCCTGCCGCATACTGCCGGAACACATATCCACGACGTTGTATACCCCGCAGATGATCACCTGATGCCGCCTGTCGGCCAGCTGAAGTTCAAAGATTTCGCCTGTTTCGCATCACCCGACATCCTCCGTGTGCTGGAACCGGCACCGGGAACCCCTGCCCACGCTGTTATAGAGGGACTAAAGTGCGTTCGTAAAGCATGGGAAGCGACGACCACCCCAGAAGAGATCATGAATATAATGCCCAGCAGCAGCAGAGGAGTTTAGTCTGTGCGTATTTTAGTTACTGGTGCAAACGGCTTTGTAGGCCAACACCTTATATCGGCAATTGAAGCCGCCGGTCATGAACCCTTACTACACGACATAAGCTTCTCCAATACGCCGCAACACCGGCACTGGACCTTCGATCTGTGCGACCGCGAAGCGATGAGCAGCGCACTTAAGGAGAGCAAGCCCGATGCATGCATACATCTGGGTGCCATTTCATATGTGCCGGATGGGATAAACGACCCGGCAACCATGCTCAATGTAAATGTCAGCGGAACAGTAAATATTCTGGATGCTGTCCGCGAACATACCCCCGACACAAGAGTACTTTTTATATCAACTTCACAGGTTTACGGAACCCACCCCCACCCTACCCCGATAAAGGAAGATGATCGCCTTAGGCCTACATCTCTGTATGCAATGTCAAAAGCGGCGGCCGATGTAGCCGCACTAGGCTACGCCGATGCCCACGGACTTGACATCCTCACAGTGCGCCCTGGAAACCATACCGGCCCCGGGCAAGCCCCCCCGTTCGCGATTGCATCTTTCGCAACCAAGATAAAAGCAGCACTTGACGGCAAAAGCGACTGCATCCACATAGGAAACCTTGAGTCTGAGCGCGACATTACAGATGTGAGAGATGTTGTTAAGGCCTACCTGCTTCTGCTGAAATCGGGGCAAACCGGTCTCGCATATAACGTATCATCGGGCGTTCATATGAAGATGTCGGCACTGGTCGACCAGCTGTGCGAGACCGCCGGGATCTTCCCTGAGCGGCGGATTGAACAATCGCTTTACCGCCCGACAGACCAGTCTCCAAGGCTGGATTCTACCCGAATATCAGAGCACACCGGGTGGAAACCACAAGTCGAAACATCCGACACTCTGCGCGATATATATATGGCAACTGTTAACTCTTTATAAAATAACCTTGCTTTTATAGCCAAAGATGCATAAATATCTCACCAATTAACAGACAAAATCCGGCCACAGGCCGTTCAGAAGGAAGATCATAAAAGATGAGCCAAAACGACCCCCAAATACATGCCGCAGTCCCGGAAGAGATTCAACAGCTGAAAGATTTCTGGAATACACACGGGCAACGCATACTATCCATTATTTGCGTTATTCTGGTGCTCTTCCTCGCCTATAGGCTATTTAACCGCTGGAATACTGGCAAATCAGAGACGCTCTCTCTGGCCTTCTCACAGGCAAACAGCGTTGCCGATTTCGAAGGACTGATAGCTGACCACGGAAGCACTCATATTGCCCCGCAGGCAAAACTCAGGTTAGCAAAAGAGCTCTTCAGTGAAGGCCGATACGAGAATGCTCTCGGCTTTTACAACGAATTAAGAAAGCGCAGCGACACTGGTGATGATCTGAACGTGGCAACACTGGGGGCGGCCAACTGCCTCGAAGCTCTTGGTAAAGCTGATGAAGCTCTGCCAATCTACACAACCTTCTGCAGCGATAACCCCGAAAGCAGTTTTGCCCCGATAGCGACAATGGGCGTTGCCCGCTGCCAGCAGGCTGGAGGCGATCTTCCCGCCGCAGTTGAAACACTTAATACTTTCATCGCATCTGAGGATGACGAAACATCATTCTGGACTCGCCGGGCCGAACGCCTGATAGAGATACTGGAATGCCATGATGCCGCACCGGAAAGGTTAACAAGCCCTGCCACTCCTGCATCATCAATCCTCGATGCCATGGCTCCGGCACCCACCGCCGTAAGCAATGAATTGGTTATGCCGCCCACGGCAAACTGATCAGATCCAGGCGGAAAAGAGCTCCGCAATGCAATCGAACGACATTCAGCAGCAACAGGTGGCAGCCCAGATACTGGAACTGCACTTTCTGCCTGTTGCCGAACAGCTTCACTGCCAAGAGGGCACCGCCATGCGGCATTTGAGGTCTGACGAAGTGTTCGATTAAGTGTAGGACGATTAAGTGCGGGACTAGGTGTTGGGACTAAGTGTCTCTTCGTCGCAAAACACTTAGTCGGTTACCCTTAGTCCTACACTTCGTCACAAAACACTTAGTCGGTTACCCTTAGTCCTACACTTCGTCGCAAAACACTTAGACACACAGACACCCGGAAAACAAAACATACCGGGCGGCGATATAACGGCTGACTACTTCTTCATTTTCGTCCACTTAGTCTTC
>CAZAKU010000232.1:0-5225 GCA_964485765.1 uncultured Lentisphaerales bacterium | reverse complement strand
CACTTACCTTCATGGGAACCCGGATTGAACGCTGGACAGAGGAGCAGAAGGAGCAGCTGAGCCGGTTCTTCTCGCGTGTATCGTTTAAAGCTACTGCGGAGTGGAAGGAGGTAATTGTATTGCCGGACCCCGCTCAGACCTCCCCCCTTGAGGTCGTATATCCCGATGGCCGTAAGGCTGTTATAGCGGGCAATGAAGATCCGCGCGATCACTTTACCACGTGGCTGCTGCAGCCGGGCAATGCATGGTTCGCAAAAAACATTACTAACCGCACGTGGTCGTGGTTCTTCGGATACGGACTTATTCACGAACCGGACGACATACACCCGGACAACCCGGCAGTACACCCCGCAGTACTGGCATTCCTTGAGAAAGAGCTGATAGAGAGCAATTATGACCTGCGCCATATTTTCCGGTTAATCCTTAACTCATCCACATATCAGCAATGTTCAATCCCGCAAATGCCGCATACTGATGCCACACGACTCTTCGCACATTACCCGGTTCGCAGACTGGACGCCGAGGTCCTGCTCGACGCTTTGTGCGGGATCTCCGGGCGATGGGAGGGATACTCAAGCGCTATCCCGGAGCCCTTCACCTTCATCCCTATGGAAAACCGCAACATTGCACTCACGGATGGAAGCATTACAAGCTCGTTTCTGAAGATGTTCGGGCGCCCGACACGAGATACAGGTCTGGAGCTGGAACGCACGCGTGACCCTACAAAGGAGCAGCGTCTTTATATGCTCAACTCAGGCCAGATCCAGGATAAGATAAATAAAAGCTGGAAACTCTTCGGCGCGAACAGAAAGGGCAAAGGTGGAAATATGACGATGACAGACCACCTCTATCTGACGGTATTATCGCGTTATCCAACAGCCGAAGAGAAGGCAGTGACTGCAGACTATCTAAAGTCACAACGCGGAAGACGGGCCTCACATGATCTTCTCTGGGCATTATTGAACACAAAGGAATTTCTGTATAAGCATTGAGAATGAATCCGGCAGGAACCACACAGAGCAGGAAGAATTCTATTAGCAGTAGGTGATATGTGAAAAAGAGAACACCGAAAGGTCATAATACGGCAAACATGACAAGGCGTAACGCACTGAAGCTCGGGTTGTTGGGAGCGGCCGGACTGAGTGTAACCAACCCCCTGCGCCTTGCCGCCGCCCCCCTAAAGGCAAAGGCAAAATCTGTAATCCAGATCTGGATGTGGGGAGGACCCAGTCACCTCGACACATTCGACCCCAAACCTAATGCCGGTTACGATTATTGCGGTCCACTGAAAAGTCCGATCGCCACAAATGTCAGGGGTATTCGAATAGGCGAACTGCTGCCTATGCTCTCAAAACAAGCCGACATGTATTCGCTTATTAGAAGCATGACCCACGGTATCAATGGACACGAAACCGCATCTTATCGAGTCCAGACAGGGCATGAACCGGGACGACTTGTATATCCCTGCCTGGGAGCCCTGGTTTCAAAAATGAAAGGTATTGGGAATGGATATAAGGGTATTGTTCCACCCTACATTGTACTGACACAGCCACAGGGACGTTTCTCTGAACAGGGATTTCTAGGTCCGGAATACAAACCCTTCACAACCGGAAGCGACCCTAACCGAAACCCGTTTGCCGTGGAGGGGATCGTCTCTCCGGGAATTACCGACGAGCAGCAGCGCCAAAGAAGAAAACTGCTTCATAATCTGGACACGCTCGGAAAAGCAGCTCCCAATGATCCGCAATTCAAACTTCTCGACCAGGCAGAGAAGGAAGCCTACGAGATGATGTTCGGAGATGCACGCGAACTGTTCGATCTTAACACGGAGAATGAAGCCGTTCGTGATGCCTACGGGCGCAACACATTCGGGCAATCCTGTCTTATGGCACGCCGCCTCGTGGAACATGGTGTACCATACATCACTATTAACTATCGCGGCTGGGATACGCATAAACGACACTTTGCCACTATGGATAAAAAATTGCCTGAGATGGATCAGGGGATGGCCACCCTTCTCAGGGAGCTTAAGGAGAGAGGATTACTGGAGAGTACTATCGTCTGGTGGAGTGGCGAATTCGGGCGCGGGCCCAAGATACAATGGGCTCCCCCCTGGAATGGAGGGCGATCGCACTTCGGTGCCTGCTTCTCCTCTCTTCTGGCCGGTGGAGGATTCAAGGGCGGCAGAGTAATCGGTTCCTCGAATGAAAAGGGCATGGAGGTCGCTTCACGCCCGGTATACCCGCAAAACCTGCTTGGCAGCATTTGCGAACAGATGGGGATTGACCCGTTCGGCCCACTTCAAAACCCGCACGGACTCGATCTGAAAGTCATGTCAACAGCGGATGAAGGTGGTGGTCGGCTTAGGGAGATCATGTGAGATCCAAGAAGCATATGCTCAAGCGCATGCGACCATTGGCATCGCGCATTGCGGTACATTTTGCTTACACTGCCGCTGTTGCACTGGCGATCTCGGCAACCCCTGCGATTTCGCAACAGCGAACCCCCGGCATTGGTTACCTATATCCTGCCGGCGGCAGACAGGGCGAAACCATCAGAGTTACGGTGGGAGGCCAAAATCTGCGCCGGCCAACTAAGGTTGTGGTGTCGGGACGGGACGTAAAGGTGACAGTGGTTGAATACACCGGAGGTTTTCGTTTCCTCAACCGCCAGAGGCAATGGTTGCTTGTGGAATCACTTTGGAACGCCCGCAAGATCCAGATCAAAAAAGCAGTTCCGCACGTGGGTGAATACAGAAGAATACTGGAAGATGACCGTAAGCGCTGGCCCTGGAAGATGCTTAACACGGAGGTGGATACCGAGGGCTATGAACTTCCCGGCCACCCGATGCTGATCGATATCAACAATCGCTCACTGAAGGAGCTGGCGCATATCCAGAGTTATTTCTTTTTCCCAAAAAATAAACTCCAGGAAAACCGCCAAATTGCGGAACATGTACTTTTAGAGATTACCATTAACGAAAAAGCCGAACCGGGAATGCGTGAACTGCGCCTTCAGACCTCGAGCGGGCTGTCGAACCCCATGCGGTTTCAGATAGGCACACAACCCGAAATCAACGAATCGGAGCCGAACAACCGTTCAACAAACGGAGGGGTTCACCCCCACCCCGTATTGGACAAATTACTCAGCTCCGAAACCCTGAAGTTGCCTGTATTAATAAACGGACAGATCATGCCGGGAGATATCGACCGCTTCCGTTTCCGGGCAAGAAAAGGAGAAAAATTGGAGATCTCCGTGGGAGCTCGAGCACTTATCCCCTACCTCGCCGATGCGGTACCGGGATGGTTCCAGGCGGTTCTGTACCTCTATGATGCCGAAGGCAATGAAGTGGCCTATAACGATGACGAAGGATTCAATCCCGACCCCGCCCTGCACTATTCTGTGCCCTCCGACGGTGAATATGAATTACTGATTCGCGATGCCATATATCGCGGGCGACAGGATTTTGTTTATCGCATATCCATGAAGGTTGAAACGCCCTATAGGAAAACGGACAGCACCGATGCGCCACTAGGCGATATGGTTTCAGATGAGATCGACGCTTTGCGTGATTCCAAAGAGATAGAACCTAACGACATAGCAAAAAAGGCCCCGTTTGTATATCTCCCGAAAATTATTAAAGGTAAAATTGCCTCACCGGGTGACATTGATTGTTTTCGCATAAAGGGACGCGCCGGAGATACCATCGTAGCAGAGGTGTATGCGCGACGAGCCGGATCTCCGCTTGATTCATTACTGAGACTGCAGGACTACACCGGAAAGGTGCTGGAGTGGAATGACGACTATTTTCAAAAGAAAAATCACCTTCATGTCGACCACCTCGGCCTGATAACACATCATGCGGATTCATACCTCTCGGCAGTGCTGCCGAAAACGGGATTTTATACGCTGCAGCTTTCAGATGCACAGCGTCAAGGCGGGGCCGATTATAACTATACACTTCGTATCAGCCCGCCAAAACCAGATTTCAGCATCCGAACAACACCGTCAAGTATCTACACCTCGGCAGGAGGTATTAATCCAATAACCGTTTATGCATTACGGCGCGACGGTTTCGATGGTCCCATTGAGATAAAAATGAAGCATGGGCCTAATGGATCGGAGATTTCTGGCGGCATCATTCCGGCCGGTGCCTATCGGCAGCGCATGACAATCAGTGTTGCTGCAGGGGCAAAAGCCGAGCTCTACCCGTTGCTGCTTGAAGGTGTTGCCTCGATCAACAAAAAAATGGTCAGGCATGACGCCGTACCGGCTGACAACACAATGCAGGCTTTTCTATGGCGGCACCTTGTGCCTGCCGAGTCGCTCTCACTGACGGTTAATCCGCGAGGATCAGGCACCTCCGGCTACAAGCGTGTAGAGCGAAAACCGGTTGCGCTAGTACCCGGCGAAAGTGCAGCCATCCAGATCGCCCTTCCGGCATGGCAACTGAAGAGGCTGGGCAGAGAGACCATTCTGTTTAAGCTCAACGATCCTCCGGAAGGAATTACTCTCGAAAACGAAAAACCCAAGCGCTATCCCGGCGGAGTAGAGCTACAGCTCAAAGCAGAGAGCGACATTAAACCTGCCGATAATCTCGAAAACCTGATAATAGAAGTGCATCGGGAATATTTAACACGCAACAAGGATGGTTCCACAGGGAAAAAGGCTCGATACCAGCTTGGCTTTCTGCCGGCAATTCCGGTTGTACTTGAAGAGAAGTTATAGAAAACCGTATGATACATGTTTCACGCATCTTTCTGTGGCATCACGGCACCTCTCTCAGAGTAGCTTTAGAATCTCTTCCTGGTTGCCATCGAAGTGATACTTCATGAGCTCTTCTGCTTGAGCGAATGTGCATGATTCCCCAAAACGATTCTCTTTTTTGTTGCATGCAAAGATGCCGAAAAGCTTCTTTTTGACTAAGGAATAACTGTAGAACACATGACATGAAGATTCGCTTTGCGGGCATATGTGGAGAATGGAGCCATCTGCTTTAACAAGCCCAAGGCCGGGATCACACGCTTCATCGACTGACTGATCACGCTTTAACAGCTCCGCTTTCTAATCAAAGGTCGAAAAGGCCTGTATGGCCTGCTCAATGCCAACGTTGCCCATATCCTCACTCGAAAAATCATGCACCTGAATCCACATATCCATTATTTTCTCCCGGATAACATCATGTCTTTAGTTCAGCCTTGTGTCTGCCCGGCCTTGTTTTACCG
>CAZAKU010000231.1:0-5123 GCA_964485765.1 uncultured Lentisphaerales bacterium | reverse complement strand
ATGGGACATATATGGCCGGTTTTGGGGACACCCAACAATTTCGTAGCGGTTTTGCGGATTAAAGAGAGTTTTTGGGGAGAAGTAAGTCGGGCGTTGACATATATGCCGCTTTTGGGGATTCTTTGCGAATGAGTCGTTGGTTGAGGATTACATCATTTTTCGGTTATGTGGGGCTGGTGACACTGGCGTCATTGTGGCCGCGCAGTGCTATGCCGCCTGCTCCTCATTTTTTTACTATCCCTCATGCCGACAAATTGATTCATCTTGCCATGTACACCTTAATGTCGGCACTGGGTGCCATTACTGTGCTGAAACCACGCCTGAAAAACTGGCCTTTGGCCGCATTCCTGTTCGCCTGCATCTATGGGCTCGTGTTAGAGTGTCTGCAAACCGCAATTGTAGGGGTTGAGCGCAGCGGGTCGATTGGTGACCTGCTGGCGAACTCTCTGGGGGCATTCACAGGTGCGATGGGGATATTTATTCTATTGCGCCTACGACGTGTAGCTCAAAAAGACAGCTAAACTGACGGCCAATATGGAAAAAATCGAACTTTTACTCTCTCTACCACCCGCAGCAACAGATGCAGCCGTGAAACACCCGATACCCGGCACAGACTTTGTCTGCTCTGATCCGCCGGGATGCCAACTGGGTTCGGGAGGGGGAACGGCATTCCTTCTTAATGAAGCGGTAAAGAGACTCTCCCCCGGCAAGAATCTGCATGAGTGGCTGAGTGAATCGCGCAAGATGATAATCCACGGCAGCGGCCAGAGCCGCAGGCTTCCCGGCTACGCGGCTGAGGGAAAACCGCTGATGCCTCTGCCGCTGTTTTCACACTCCAGCGGACAGGCACCGGAGCGCCGTCTGCTGGATTTACAAAAACGCTATTACGACCGCCTCTTCTGGCATGCCCCGGAAAAATACCGCCTGATGATAGCCTGCGGTGATGTTCTCATACGAAATGATGACTTCCCCCCGATCTACCCCGATGCCGATGTGCTGATCGTCGGTTTGGAAGCCCCGCCGGATGAAGCGTGTAATCATGGCGTTATGTTCTGTCCGGCAGATGACGGAGATGAACTCTCATTTTTCCTCCAGAAGCCCCTGCCCTCCGAAATTATTGGTCATTCACACCGCCAATCGTACTATCTTGATACCGGGATCTGGCTCTTCAGTGAGCGTGCATTGCAGGTTCTTATGTCGCGCTGCGGCTGGGACGACAGCAAACAGTGCTTCCGAAACGGTCATCCCGACAGTTACGACCTATATGATCAGTTCGGTCTCTCTCTGGGGAGCAATCCGCACAAAAAAGATGCCGAAGTAAGCGAATTGAGCAGCGCGGTGCTGCCTCTTCAGAACGGCAGATTTTATCACTTCGGGACAAACCGCAGCATACTGGCCTCGACGGAGCAGCTGCAGAGTCCGATAGAGAAACGCAGATCCTTCGGACACGGCAGCCTTGATGCCCGGTCGCATCACATAGTTATAAACTCCAGCGTGGACTGCGAAATAACCGAGCAGAACCGCAATATATGGATCGAAAACTGCACGATACCGAGCTGCTGGAGTTTAACGCAGAAGCATATCCTGACCGGCATACCATCTAACCAATGGGAGATAGCGCTTCCCGCAGGCATCTGCGTAGATATTATGCGGATCAGCGACGATCAGTCTTTCTGTGCAAGGCCCTATGGCTTTGACGATCCCTTCAGGGGGAGCATTGGCTCGCCGGAAACCCTCTTTCTGGGTGATGCTCTGACTAAATGGCTCGAATCACGGGGGATTGACGCCGGAGATCTGAGCTCTTCGGATGGTGACAATAATTGTGACATCCAAAATGCCCGCCTATTCCCCGCCGTAAATGACATCGAACTGCTGGGGCGGTTGCTGAAATGGATGATCAGCGACACGCCTGACGCAGAAGAGGCTGAGGCCTGGAGAGATGCCCGCAGGCTCAGTGCCGCTGAGCTGGGGATTGTCGCAGATGTTAATCATCGTCAGGTAACCCGCAGATAGAGAATAGAGGATAGTTTGTCGGACCTGGACGCGACATCATGGAAGCGCATCTGCCGGCAGCTTGACCTTGAAAGTGTTGCCGAGATGGTTGAAGCGGGGATGAAAGCACCGGCATCGCTGCCGGAGAGCGAGAGCCCGGCCCTTGAAGATGTACACGACGCCATGTTCCGCAGTCGCATAGGGGAGAAGGGAGCAGATGCCGCCGAACTCCTGCGTGAGCTGATGGTGGGACAGATGGTTATTGAACCGGTATCTCCAACGTGCAATGTACTTGAGGACCAGATAGTCTGGGGGCGTTCGCCGGCACGACTCGACCTTGCCGGTGGCTGGACCGACACCCCACCCTACTGCCTGGAGCAGGGCGGAAGGGTTGTAAATCTGGCAGTTGACCTGAACGGGCAGCCACCGATACAGGTATTCGCGCGCCCCACCGAATCGCCTCACATTGTATTGCGTTCAATTGACCTCGGCATCGGCGAAAAGATCACAACCTACGACGAACTTATCCGGCCGGCACGCCTTGGCGGCGGGTTCGGTATTGCGCGGGCGGCGTTACGGCTGGCCGGGTTCGACCCCGAATTTAATTCACACAACGGTGCATCATCTCTGGCCCAGCAGCTTAAAAGCGACTTTGGGGGCGGTATTGAGATCAGCATGCTGGCTGCAATACCAAAAGGCTCCGGACTGGGAACCAGCAGTATTCTGGCTTCAACGCTACTGGGTACTCTCAGCGAGGTATTCGGTCTGGGATGGAGCAACAATCACCTCTTTACGCGCACGCTCGCATTGGAGCAGATGCTAACCTCCGGCGGTGGCTGGCAGGATCAGGCCGGGGGACTTTTGCCGGGGCTGAAGATGGTGGAGACAGCACCCGGCGTACGCCAATACCCTATGATTAGCTGGCTCCCCGACCAGCAGATACGCGACGGAGCGAAGATGCAGCGCGTTATGCTCTATTACACCGGAATCACGCGGGTCGCGCACAACATACTGGGAGAGATTGTACGCGGAATCTTCCTGAACGACGCCAATCGACTCTCCATCCTGGCCGACATCAGCGCGAACGCCCATTTCGCCGCGGATGTGATCCAGAAGCGCGACTGGAACGGGCTTTGTACCTGTGTACGGAGGAGCTGGGAGTTGAACCAGCGGCTTGATTCGGGAACGAATCCTCCCGAGGTGCAGCAGATTTTTGCACGTATTGCGCCATGGCTGTCGGCTGCAAAACTCCTCGGCGCCGGAGGCGGCGGATACCTGCTGATTCTGACAAACGACGAAGAGAGCGGAGCCAAGATCCGGGAGGAACTTACAACATCGCCACCAAACCCGCGCGCGCGTTTTGTAGATGTTTCTGTCTCACCCACAGGCTTTCAGGTGACACGAAGCTGAAAATCGGTTAAAAATAGGGATTACCTTTACCGGAATAGATTTTTTACAACAGGAATGGAGATCTTGCAAAAGGGATAGAGATTTTGCAAAAGGAATGGAGATCTTGCAAAAGGGATAAAGATTTTGCAAAAGGAATGGAGATCTTGCAACATGAATTGCAACAGGGATAGAGATCTTGCAAAAGGGATAGAGATTTTGCAATCAGGGATAGAGATTTTATGAATATTTTAGTCACGGGCTCGGCCGGCTTCATCGGCATGCATACAGCCATCGAACTTTTGAAACGCGGACACAATGTCGTTGGATTAGATAATCTCAACGATTACTACGATGTGAGTCTGAAAGAGGCTCGCGTCGCAAATATTAAAGCAGAGTTTCCCTCCTTCAGGCAGGTGACCGCAGACCTGTGCGACCGCGATGCCCTGCAGGGCTGCTTCTGCGAGGGCAAGTTCGACACGGTGGTAAATCTGGCGGCTCAGGCCGGAGTGCGTTATTCGATTACGCATCCACACGTCTACGAAGAGGCAAATCTGCAGGGATTCCTGAATATTCTTGAGGTGTGCAGGCATCATGAAGTGCCTAAACTGGTTTATGCTTCGAGTTCAAGTGTTTATGGCGGCAACACAAAGATGCCATTCAGCGAGAGCGACCCTGTTGACCACCCCATAAGCCTATATGCAGCCACGAAAAAGGCCAATGAGCTGATGGCGCACACATATACACACCTTTACGGATTGCAGACAATAGGATTGCGCTTCTTTACCGTATACGGTCCCTGGGGGCGCCCTGATATGGCGATGTGGCTATTTACTGAAGCGATGCTGAAGGGAGAAGCCATAAAGGTGTTTAATCACGGCAATATGCAGCGGGATTTCACCTATGTCGACGACATAGTGGCGGGCGTAGACGGCACCGTTGAATCCACAACGCTTGATCCCTACGAGCTGTTCAATATCGGCAATAACCGCAGCGAGAAGCTGATGACACTTATCTCCATCATCGCCGAGGCCCTGGGTATAGAGCCGCAGATGAAGATGATGCCGATGCAGCCGGGCGATGTTCCGGCAACATTTGCCGACATCGAGCGCCTGAACAAAAAGGTCGGCTACGAACCAACCACCCCGATCAGCGTTGGTGTACCCCGTTTTGTTCAGTGGTATCGCGAATATCACGGCATATCGTAACTTACAGACTTACTGTCACAGCAATCGAAGGAATAGCAATATGCGAATAACCGTACCTGGGCGAATCTGCCTCTTCGGCGAACACAGCGACTGGGCTGGTGGATATCGCCGTATCAATGCCGACATAGAGCCTGGAATGGCTATAATCACCGGCACGAATCAGGGTTTACATGCCAAAGTAAGGCAGCACCCGAACAAGCTTATTATAAATGCAACCCTGACCGACGGCAGCAAGGCGGAACCTTTCGAGGTGCCGATGCAGCGGGAGAAGCTGCTGGAAGTCGCCAGAAGCGGCGGATTCTACAGCTATGCCGCCGGTGTGGCGTACCAGGTTATGACACACTACCGCGTGCGCGGACTGGTTATTAACAACGATGTCACCGACCTGCCGGTAAAGAAAGGGCTCTCATCCAGTGCGGCGGTATGTGTTTTGATTGCCCGCGCATTTAACAGGGTTTACGACTTAAAGCTGACCGTTCGCGGTGAGATGGAGCTGGCCTATCTGGGCGAGATAACAACCCCGTCACGCTGCGGGCG
>CAZAKU010000230.1:0-5981 GCA_964485765.1 uncultured Lentisphaerales bacterium | reverse complement strand
ACGGCGTAAAAAGCGAAGCTCGAAGCCGGAACCCTCTCCCCAAACGCCCGCAAAGCGGGCTCATCAAGGAAGCGAGGCGTCAGCCCAAGCTTCCGAGATGTGAAGGTGGCACCCGTTGGCGCCATTTCGGTGCCCGAGTCCTCGAGGGATGGAAAAACGGATCGTCAGAGTGCCACGGATGGCGCCGCGCAGCGGAAGTCGGTGCATAGGTATGCCCGGCTTTTGCTGTAAGGCGGTTGCGCAGCGAAGCAAGCAACTCCGAATGCCAGTGGCATTCGGACCATACGGCGTGCTCTGGAGATTCGTTTTTCCAAGAAATGGCGTCAACAATCACGCCCGCAACTCCCCAGCAACCCACTCCAAATAAGAGGTGTTAAGATGGAGCACAGAGACGAAGGACAACCAGAGCAAACAAGCGGCTACGAGCCTCAATGCGCCTCAAGCCAGTTATCGCCCTGCCCTACATCCACCACTATCGGCACACTCAGAGGAAGGGCATCGCGCATATTAACCCTTACAAGCTCTCGCACCTCATCCAGCTCCGGTCGATACACATCAAGCAGCAGTTCATCATGAATCTGCAGAACCATACGGCTGCGAAGCCCCTGCTCCTTCAACGCAGCGTGAACGCGCACCATGGCCAGCTTTATCATATCCGCAGCAGTTCCCTGAATAGGGGTATTAATCGCATTCCGTTCGGCGCCATGCCTCACGGTACCGTTACGTGAATTGATCTCCCTGATATAGCGGCGGCGACCCAGGAGGGTCTTCACATAGCCATGCTCGCGGGCAAACTCAATCGTTTTCTCCATGTATCCCTTAACCCCGGGATACTGCGCGAAATACGAATCTATAAGTTCCGCGGAGCGTTTGCGGGGAATGTGAAGCCTCTGCGACAGGCCGAAAGCACTGATACCGTATATGATACCAAAGTTCACAACCTTCGCCTGCGAGCGCATTTCTCGAGTAACCAGCCCCGGCATAATGTCATGCACCCGGGCAGCGGTTGCCGCATGAATATCCTCCCCCTGTTCGAAGGCCTCCTTAAGCCCTGCGTCACCGCTCAGGTCTGCCATAATGCGCAACTCAATCTGTGAATAATCAGCGCTAACCAGCAAGTGATCGTCATCACGGGCAACAAAGGCAGCCCTGATCATTTTACCCCGTTCAGTGCGTACAGGTATATTTTGCAGATTCGGATCCTGGGATACAAGGCGACCCGTTTCAGTCACGGACTGACGGAAGGTACTGTGAATGCGTCCGGTATCGGGGTTCACAAAGGTGGGGAGTTTATCCAGATAGGTATTCTTCAACTTGGCACATGCTCGATGTTCAAGAACTCTGGACACTATGGGGTGCTTTCCAACCAAACCTGCCAGCACCTGTTCATTGGTTGCGAACTGCCCCGAAGCAGTCTTCTTAGGCTTCTCAACAATTGCCAAACGCTGAAAAAGGACCTCTCCGAGCTGCTTTGGTGATGCGACGTTAAAGGAGCCTCCAGCCAGATCATGGATCTCCTGCTCCAGAGAAATTATCTCCTTTGTAAGAGAGACCGAAGCTGACTTCGAAGCAGATACATCAACCCTTACGCCCTCACGCTCCATATCCAGCAATACGGAAAGCAGAGGGTTTTCACAATCCCTTAAAGCGGCCTCGGCACCTGCTCCCGCGATTTTACTCTCGAAGTAGCGGTGCAGCTGCAGCGTGATGTCGGCATCCTCTGCCGCGTACTCGCAAACATCATCGACTGAAACCATATCCATGGTACGCTGTTCATCACCTTTTCCGATAAGGCTACTGATCGGGATCGGATCGTAACCGAGACATAGACGAGCCAGATGATCCATCGAATGCCGCTCCCCGGCATCCAGCACATAATGCGCCAGCATCGTATCGTGCATCTCTCCCTCAACATTCATACCGTGACGATACAGCACCTCCAGGTCATATTTCAAATTATGACCCACCTTTGCAATTGATCTGTTCTCGAATAATTCACGAAGCGGAGCGAGGGTTGTCTCACGTTCATCGGGTTTACGGGAAACAGGGATATACCAGGCCTTATGCGGCTCAACCGCCAGGGAGATGCCCACCAGGTCCGCCTGGTGCGGGTCCACCGATGTTGTCTCAGTATCGAGCGTCAGCAGCGGCACCTGCGATAATTCATCAACCAGGCAACGCAACTTGTCAGCTGAATCAATGAGAACATATTGATGCTTAACCTCGCCTGCAGTTTTCAACTCCTTATCCGGCTTAACCTGTGCAGCCTGGGTGTCATCGTTACCCAGCAGACGCCGACTGATACGGCTAAGTTCATACCTTTTAAGAAACGTGCCAAGCGTTTCACGATCCGGAGCCTGTAACTTCAGATCGGCAATCGTCACCGTAAGAGGAACATCCTTCTTTATCACTACCAGCTCACGGCTCAAACGCGCCAGATCGACATTCTGTTCAACCTTCTCTTTCTGCTTGCCCTTCAGCTCATCGGTACGCGAAAGGAGCCCTTCAAGCGAGCCAAATTTCTGAAGCAGCTTAACCGCGGTTTTCTCACCCACACCCGGGATTCCGGGGATGTTGTCGGCCGCATCCCCCATCATCCCCAAAAGGTCCACCACCTGGTCGGCGGAGCTGAGGCCCCATTTCGCACATACCTCGCTCACCCCCCAAATCTCTGCCGGAGCATTGCCTCTTCCGGGGCGAAAGAGCTTAACCTTTTCACTTACCAATTGAGCGGCATCCTTGTCAGGTGTTACCACGAAGCAATCATCCCCTTCCGCTTCAGCCATAACAGAGAGGGTACCCAGAACATCATCGGCCTCGACGCCATCCACCCGCAAGACAGGGATATTCATGGCTTTGGCCATCTCAGTCGCCATCGGAATCGCGGCAATCAACTCCTCAGGTGCTTTATCGCGCTGAGCTTTATACTCCGGGTAGCGCTCATGGCGGAAGGTCGGTTTGGCGGAATCAAACACAACCGCGACATGGGTTGGTTTATGCTTCTCGAGTATATGCACCAGGGTTGCGGCAAACCCGTGCAGAGCCGAGACATTAATCCCGTCAGATGTAATCATGGGGTTTTTAAGAAAAACAAAATGCCCCCTGTACAGCAGAGGCATCGCGTCTATCACAAACACCCTCGCACCCGCACGCCCGTCATCGCTCATAATCATCTCCCCTGCTAAGCAGATACCTCATCACCAAAACTGTCAGAAGAGACATGCTATCCACATCCGGCATAAATATAAAGATGAAGTTCGCAGAATCGAAGATGAGACACGTAATTCCGCAAAAAATACCCGCATTACAAGCTCGTAAAAAATGACCAAATCGCGTATTACTCTGAGCTTAAGCACAACGACATCTATCAGGAGTTTCTTATGCCAATTTCACGTGAAGACATTCTGGCGTACCACCTTAACGGAAAGGTAGGGCTACGCCTTCCGCGCCCCCTCAAAACAAAAGATGACCTTTGTAAAGCGTACACCCCGGGTGTTGCTGTTCCTGTACGGGAAATTGCAGCCAACCCCGGCAGCGTATTCGACTTAACCGCCCGCAGCAATCTTGTGGCTGTTGTCACCGACGGGACCGCTATTCTCGGACTGGGTGACCTCGGAGCATCTGCCAGCATCCCCGTGATGGAGGGGAAAGCGGCTCTGTTCAAAGCATTTGGTGATGTTGATGGATGGCCGGTACCGCTGAACCGCTGCCGAGTGAACTGTGGTGATAGCGGCCCGACAGATCCGGAGCGCATAATAGACATAACTGCTGCGCTGGCGCCGATGTATGGCGGCATAAATCTGGAAGACATTGCTGCACCGGCATGCTTTGAGATCGAAACCCGCCTCGACGCAATGCTCGATATACCTGTATTCCATGATGACCAATGGGGCACAGCTGTCATAACGCTGGCCGGAGTCATGAACTACCTCCGCCTCTGCGAACGCGACATGAGCGAACTGCGAATTGTGATCAACGGAGCAGGAGCTGCCGGCATCCGTATTGCGGAGATGCTTAAATCGGACGGTGCCTCAAATGTCATCCTCTGCGATTCACGCGGTGTCATACACACCGGACGCGACGATCTTAACAGTAAGAAGCAGGAACATGTCGCCGAGACCACGCACCGTACACTTGAGCAGGCGCTCGTGAATGCGCATGTATTCATAGGTGTATCTGTGGCTGACTGTGTCACCCCCGATCAGATAAAATCGATGGCGCCGTATCCCGGCATATTTGCTATGGCAAACCCTGACCCCGAAATTGATCCGGGTGCTGTCGCCGCAGTTCTTGGTAACGAACCGTACGTTATGGCAACAGGGCGTTCAGACTACGCCAACCAGGTCAACAATGTACTGGGTTTCCCTTTCCTGTTTCGCGGAGCACTTGATGTTCGGGCACGCAGCATCAATACAGAGATGAAAATTGCCGCTGCGAAAGCACTGGCAGCAACTGCACGACTCGATGTCCCCGAAGATGTTCAGGCCGTTTACGCCAACGAACAACTCCATTTCGGCAACGGATATGTAATCCCCAAGCCGTTCGACAAGCGCCTGTTCGTAGAGGTGTCTTACGCCGTAGCGGAAGCAGCAGTCCTCTCCGGGGCGGCTTCTGCAGAGATCGATCTTTCTGCATACCGCCAGCAACTCGTGGCGCGAAATAAAACGCGTCAGAATAATCTTTAATTCAATGATTGACCTACTCCATTAAGATAGATACGATTCCGTGTCCCGCTAAAGGGAAAAGGTTTAGAACTCTGAAAATAAATACTTGGTCCACCAATTAGGAGAGATACCATGGCAACCATCGACTTCGGCGGTGTTGAAGAAACAGTAGTAATGCGCAAGGAATTTTCCTTAAGCAAGGCTCGCGGGGTACTCAAAAAAGAAATTGTCGCCGTTATAGGCTACGGCGTTCAGGGTCCTGCACAGGCACTGAACATGAAGGACAACGGCATTAATGTAATCATCGGCCAGTCCAAGGATTTCATGAAAGACTGGAACCGTGCGAAGAAAGACGGCTGGGTCCCGGGCGAAACATTGTTTGAGATCGCAGAGGCTGTTCAGCGTGCAACCATAATCCAGATGCTCGTTGCCGATGCAGCAATGAAGCCGGTTTGGAAAATCGTAGAGAAGAACATCAAGCCGGGCGACGCACTCTACTTCTCACACGGATTCGGCATGGTTTACAACGACCTTACCGGGATCAATCCTCCGGAAGATATCGACGTAATCCTGGTTGCACCCAAGGGCTCCGGCACATCAGTACGCCGAAATTTCCTAAACGGTGTCGGAATCAACTCAAGTTTTGCGGTTGATCAGGATGCCACCGGCCGCGCCGAAGCCCGCTGTATTGCACTCGGCATCGCTATCGGCTCCGGATATCTCTTCCCAACCACATTTGCAAAGGAAGTCACCAGCGACCTCACCGGTGAGCGTGGTGTTCTTATGGGCGCACTGGCCGGCATCATGGAAGCTCAGTACGACGTACTGCGCAAGAATGGCCACTCCCCATCGGAAGCATTCAACGAAACCGTTGAGGAGCTCACACAGAGCCTGATCCGCCTGGTTGATGAAAATGGTATGGACTGGATGTTCGCAAACTGCTCCGCGACCGCACAGCGCGGTGCGCTGGACTGGCGCCCCAAGTTCAAGAAGGCCAATCTCCCCCTCTTCCGCGAGCTCTACAAATCCGTTAAGAGCGGCAAGGAGACAAGACGGGTCATGTCCTCCTGCGGAAAGAAGGATTACAGGCAACAGCTCGACAAGGAACTGTCCGCCATCGGCAATTCGGAGATGTGGCAGGCAGGAAAGGCTGTACGCTCGCTTCGGCCAAAGATGTCCACGGGAGCAAAAGGCCGATCTAAGAAAGGCGTTGGCGGTCGCAAGTCGAACTGATACGCAACATATATCCCGCAACTGCATGGATAACACAGGTGTGAATGGTTTGGACTCCGGTCACGCCCGCGAACGGGTCAGAGC
>CAZAKU010000229.1:0-2732 GCA_964485765.1 uncultured Lentisphaerales bacterium | reverse complement strand
AACTGGACCATCAACGGCGGCAGATGGGAGGTCGTAAACCGCTTTAATTGTCAACCCCGCTGGAGCCATATGAATGGCGAATCGTCCAACACATTGGCAGCCCTGTGGTCCAAGTACCAGTTCAGCGGAGATTTCTGCCTTGAATTCTACGCCGGCATGCGCCACGGATGGTATGAACGCCCGGGTGACATTAATATAACCGTGATGAATAAACTCAACACTCCTGCTGATGGATATACGGTGACCTGTACCGGATGGGACCCCAACCACTCACAGCTCGACACCCGGATCTTCCGCAACGGCAAGAATGTCGCCACATCACAGAAGTACCTTATCCCGCGCGTACGTGAGGGCTCCAAACGTAAGGGCTATACGCCTCTTGTCAGTGCAGGACGCGACCTGCATGGCGCATGGTACTACATCAAAATGCGGCGCACCGGCAACACCCTTACATACACTTTCGACAATGAGAATGTATTCACCTGCCACGATCGCAACCCGATAGAGAGTGGCAGCATGGGAATATGGACCTATCGCAACTCCATCATGGTTGCCAGAGTCAAGATGGCCGCGGAGGAGATCAGCCAGCGCCCGGTTAAGTTCAAGGCGATAGCCCCCGGAGCTGTACCGAGCGTCCCCTCCTCACCCGGCAGCCATGCATCATCGGCCGAACCACCACCGGCAATCACCGTTCTTAAGCAACCTCTCAATGTGAATAACCCGGCTAACTGGGAAGCTGTCGACACCGTCAGCCACCCTTTCATAACAACACTGGATAAAGAGCCCCGTGCAGTAAGGGTTACAGCCCGACTGGCAGCCGGATCTTTCATGACGCGCCCGCAACTCCCCCTGATTCCTCTTTCAAAAATTGCCGGCTGGAAGTTCGGCTTTGCGTACTCAGAAGGAACGCAAATAAACGTCCACTACTCCATCGGAAAGATCGGTAAGGATGAAAAATTCTCCCCTCTGCATAAACAGACACAATACTTATGCGGCACAAAATCACCATACGGCCCGCAGAATATCAATGAGAGCACAGAATGTTTACCGACCAAGCCTGACAACAAAACAGGGGAGCTGCTGTGGAATCCGTGCGAGACCATTATTATAGCACCACAAAGCGAGCCCGAAGGTTTGTGGGTGCGCTTCGATGGATTCGGTATCCTTCAACCAAGCGACATAGAGCAGGGCCTTACAGGAAACCGGCCCGGCGACTGGTACGCCGTAAGAGAATTCTACCCGATTTACATTGGAACACCACAACCCGTATTGTCCGATAGTGCATCCGCAGCTACAACCAACATCTTCACAAGTTTGACCAACGCTATACATCAGGTCGACTCAGCATCACAATGGCACTCAATCACAACTGCTCAACAGAGAGCACAGCTCAACTGGGTGACTCCGCCAACTTACCCATCCAATGCTGAGTTGACATGGAGTTCTTCTCTGGGAGATATTCTTAATGTAAACACCGACCCGCGTCTGCCCACACGAGCCTTCGCCAAAACTAAAACGGTAACTGTCGGCAACCTAACGGCCCCCCTCATTCAGACAAAAAAGGGCACGTATTGCATAATCATGCCACGCGATGCCAGTGGGACGCCTTTCACTCAGGACACAAAGATCACACTCCCCCTCAACCACACAAATCTCGTGTTATCACTCCCCCCCATATCTGACGCCACAAACTGCGCCCCTGTACTGCTTGAGCTCGGAGGCAGCTTTGCACATGTAAACACTCACGAGAAGAGAGAGCCGCTCGGAAGGAGCGATGCATCTTGCGCCGACACAAGACTGCAGGTCTTCCCTACAGAACAGGGAACCGCAAAAACAGTCAAGAACAACGGCGGAGTAAAACGACTAAAAACAGTTGTTGCCACCAATATTAACCTTTCACGCTTCCCGATCATACAGCTCACATACTGGGGCGACCCCATGGCAAAGGTAAATCTGGTTCCATCAGGCATGACCTCCATCAAGTTCTGTAACGAAAAATACGGCATTGCCCCCCGCGAAGCAACAGAGGCAATCACAGACAGCACCTGGCGAAAATGGTTCTGCATGCTGAGTGACACCCTCCGTCCTGTAACAATGAAGAATACTCCGCTGACCATGAACAGCCTAATAACAACAAGCCAGGGAACAGTAGACCTTACAGGCAGATTCAGCGAACTCCGTCTAGATGATATAATTTTTGGACCGGCCGTCGGCCCCAACCAGCCACTTGAAATCAAGCCTGTTTACAGCGACATCAACGGAATTAAGCGCATTGAACTCGCAGTTGTCGAAGGCCCCAAGCTCAGGGCACAACGCACCCCGGATGAGCGCAACGTACGCTGGACCACTATCAAAAACGGCGAGAGCTATAAGCCCGACACCGCTAAATTGCCGGACGGAATACACAGGGTCTGGCTTAGGTCCGAGGACAAGACAGGGCTTCTGTCAAAGGTCACCGAGGCCCCCTTCCTTCTCGACACTGAAGCACCCAAACTAACTCACAGCTTCGCCGTTGTCGCCAACAACAAGTACCCCAATAACTTCTTAACGATCACCTCAGGAAACACCGCTTCGCCATGGAAAACAGAATCAGTGGAGCTGAAGGTTAACAAGGAACCCCCAACCAACAAAACGACCCATGCCACATTCTCTTTTGCACCAACAAGAAATTCGATACGGATCAACTGGCAGGCACTGATGCAGGATCAGCTCAACAAGGCATCCGATGGCGA
>CAZAKU010000228.1:0-7357 GCA_964485765.1 uncultured Lentisphaerales bacterium | reverse complement strand
CTCAAGGGCTACGCTCAAGGGAGTCGCTCAAGGGCTACGCTCAGGGAGTCACTCAGGGAGTCGCTCAGGGAGTCGCGGCTACGCTCAAGGGCTACGCTCAAGGGAATCGCTCAGGGAGTCGCTCAGGGAGTCGCGGCTACGCTCAAGGGCTACGCTCAAGGAATCATCAGATTGCTTTGGCTGCCCCAGCTAGCTGCAAATGCCGTAAGCTTCTGGCTTGATGATATATCCAGCTTCTTCCGGATGCGCTGACGATACGTTTCGACAGTCTTTACGTTGATAAACAGTTGTTCCGAGATCTCTCTGGCTGTTTGTCCGCGACCAAGCATTTCAAATATCTCTATTTCGCGAGGGCTGAGTGTGTTTATCCCGGTTGTTGGTTTATGCTGCGCCTCTTTTGGCGCTAAGGGCTTAGTGTTGAAGGTGTGTTCCAGCACTTGTTTTGTCAGTTTCGGGTTTATGTAGATGTTGCCTTTCAGAATCAGGCGAATGGCGCTCAGAAGCTCAACACCATCGTTTGCTTTTGAGATAAACCCCCGGGCTCCGGCAGTAATTACCCTGGGGGCGAAGAACTCCTCTTTGTGCATCGAGAGAATCAGGATAGGGCAATCGCGGTAGGTTTCCACTATGCGTTCTATTAGGGAAAAACCTGGTGCATCAGGGAGTGCCAGCCCAAGGAGAATGAGGGCGGGCGGCGTTGGTTCTGCACGGAGTCCTTTCAGAGCACATTTACCGCAGTTCGCAGAGCCGGAAACGTAAAGATCCTCGGTTGAGTTAATCAGCAACGTAAGTCCATCCACCAGGACTTTGTGTTCCTCAACTATAAATACCCCATCCCTATTTTCCATGCTTCCCTACTTTCATTTACCGTGATTTGATCCTCATGGGTGATATTTGATATATAAATTCTTATCACCACTATCTCCACCGACAGGAGTAGTAGCGGAAATATTTTAGCAAGTAAATGTAAAATCAGAGAAATCAGCGAAGTTTCTCACCTATAGTGGGTTCCCCTATAAAATCACTAAGGTATTACCCTACGCGTGGGGGAGGCCAGCTTCGTTCACTGCTGTGGCGTCCTGTTCTCCCTGAAGGGTGGGAATTGAAAGGGGTAGCGGGGCAAGGCAGCCCGGAGATAGATCCAATTGATGGCTCGTTGGTGTTCTCAGGTTTTGATTTGTCTGCGAATCCCTTGACATTCAGCTATACAGTTGAAGTGCCTGAGGGGACGACACTGCCTCAAATGGTATCTCTTCTCGTTTTTAGTTGTCAGGCATAGAAGCAGCATCAATAATACCAGCCTTTCGCACTCTTCAATAAGGGAGTTCAGATGACACCACAGCAGCGCGGTCTACTTGAAGCATATATGGGGCGTGCCCCGAATCCGATCCCACATTGGGAGCATTGGTCCTGTCCGGATGCAGAGACGTATCTGAGCGGCATTGATTATTATGATCACCCGCAGCAGTGCCGCTTGAAACTGCAGGAGTTATATCCTCAACTTGCTCTGGCGATTCCCAAAAACGATGATCCCGTGACCCGGCCGGAGCAGCAGGAGGACAAGGGCAAGGGTCGCTGGGGTGCCCAAAACCGTGATCACTGGCAGCAGCAGGATGCATCGCATAGATTTAAATCGGAAGAGGAGATGCTCGCCTTCAGTCCTCTGGAGCAGGGCGATTTCACAGGATGGAATGTAGTTGTAGATGGTGATTACAGCAGCGAAGAGGTCATCTATGAACGCTACCGGAAACTCTTTCCTGCTGAATGGGGCGATACACCTCCGGAGGATAGTATTCCGGAGGTTTCGTTTTATAACACCATGTTTATGTGGCCGATGCTTGTATTCGGTTACGAAAACTTTATGAATATCTGCCTGTTGCCGGAGTTCGAGCGAATCATGGATGAATTCGCCGAAATTAACCGTCGGGTGTTCCGGGCCTTTGCGCGACTCCCGATTAAGTTTGTGGTTTGCCACGATGACATTGTACTCACACGCGGACCGGTCTGCTCACCGGCATGGATGAATAAATACATCTTCCCGCGCTACGAGGAGTATTGGGATACTCTGCGCAATGCAGGCAAAGAGGTGATTTTCATGGTCGACGGCTGTATAGACGCCTACGCGGATGATGTGATTGCTCTAGGTGCGCGCGGGATAATCAGCGAGCCCTATACCGATTACAAGGCGATCGCCCGCAGGCATGAGGGGAAGGATCTCTTCCTGGCCGGTGAGGGCGATAACCGCGTCCTGATGCGTAACGATCCCGCCGAAATTGAGGCCATGGTAAAATCGATGGTTGAGACCGCTCACATGACCGGCGGCTATATGATGTGCATCGGGAACCATATCCCTTTCAACGTAGAGCCTGAAGGGATCAAGCGTTATCTGGACCTCGCGACAGAGCTGGGGCATCGTTAGCCCGCTGCTAATACGTCACGTTAATGGTGTTGTTCGGCAAAAAAGGTGTGACAAACAGCGCCGGGCAAGTGAAACTTGTGCCTTTTCGCCTTTTGGGGTTTATGGCACGGGTAACAGTAATGTGTCTGAGTCGTTGTTTGTTGAATGGAATTGATCAGGTAGGCTTATGTTGCGTGTTGTATTTATGGGGTCGGCGGCGGTGTCGTGTACGATGCTGGATGCCCTGGCAGCCGATGGGCGCTTTGATGTCGTGGGGGTGGTGGCACAGCCCGACAAACCGCGCGGCAGGCGCGGGCATGCAAAGCCATGTCAGGTTAAGGCGCGGGCACTTGAGCTGGGCATACCTGTAATTACACCTGAGAAGATTAATTCCCCTGAGGCGCTTACGGCGCTCGAGGCGTTCTCTGCCGACCTGATGGCGGTTGTGGCATACGGACAGTTTCTGGGCAGGGCGGTACGTGAGATGTCGCCTATGGGTTGCGTTAATATTCATCTGTCGCTATTGCCTAAATATCGCGGCGCGGCGCCGGTTCAGTGGTCGATCGTTCATGGCGAGCATGAAACGGGTGTTACAGCCATGCTTATCGACGCCGGTATGGACACGGGTGATATCCTGCAGCAGGAGAGGGTTCTCATTGGAGATGATGAAACCGCCGGTGAACTGCATGACCGTCTTGCTATTCTCGGTGCAGATCTTTTGCTGCAGACGCTGCAGGGGTTCGTTGACGGGACTGTTTCACCTACTCCGCAGCGGCATGAAGTTGCTACGCTTGCACCCAAGATGAAGAAGAGTGACGGACGGATTGACTGGACACGCCCGGCATATGATATATGCCTGCGTATCCGCGGTTTCAATCCCTGGCCGGGCAGTTACTGTATGTTGCCCGATGTGAGCATTTGCGGAAAGAATGCGGAGAGCGCGCGCGGACGCAGTCATCAGGGCCCTATGTTTAAGATTCATGTGGCTGTGCAGGTGGATGGTGAGGGAAAACCGGGAGAGGTCCTCTGTTGCGGTGAGGATGGCTTGCGGATTGCTACAGGTTGTGGTGCCATCTGTATTCGTGAACTTCAGCCTGAGGGACGCAGGCGTATGACAGTTGCAGATTACGTTCACGGACACTCACTTTGTGTGGGTGATCTGCTCAAGTAGTACGTTGATATTCTTTAAAAATACGATTTATTGAGGCGATGATTTCGTTTCATTTTACGTGTAACCACTTTATTATCAATTAATTACGTTACTTTATGGTGGCATTCTGGGTGTTCGGTGCGGTGCCTTTAACCTTGAGTTTTGGCGTCTTTAACGGAATAATTACCGACCCCCTTAAGAAAAGGAAGAGATTATGGCGTGGCTTAGAAAAGAAAAGACGAAGACGACGGAAGATTCGGTATCGACAAAGGTGGATTTGTGGACTATATGCTCCTCTTGTAAGGCGCATGTATACAGTCGTGAGTGGGAAGAGAACTTTAAGGTTTGTCCCCGCTGTAATTTTCACGATCGCCTGACCTGTTACGAAAGGTTGGAGATGCTGGTGGACAAAGGCACAATGCGTGAGTTCAACAAGCAGATAAAACCTACCGACGTACTGGGCTTTGTGGATGGTAAAGGTGCGTATGCCGACAAGATTCCGGCAACCTGCAAGAAGACAGGTATAAATGAGAGTGTCGTTACTGTCAGTGGTAACATTGAAGGCACCCGCGCTGTTCTGGCAATAATGGACTTCCGCTTTCTGGGCGGCAGCCTGGCCAGTGGAACCGGTGAGAAGATTTTGCTGGCGATGGAGCATGCTATTTCGCATAAGCGCCCGTTTATTATGTTCTCGGCATCCGGCGGTGCGCGTATGCACGAAGGTATCATCTCGCTTATGCAGATGGCCAAGACATGTGCCGGTGTGGCGAGGCTGAATAAGGCGCGCCTGCCATATATCTCTGTTATGACTCACCCGACCACAGGAGGCGTGAGTGCAAGTTACGCCATGATGGGTGATATTAATATTGCGGAACCGGCGGCCCTGATCGGGTTTGCGGGGCGCCGCGTTATCGAGGAGACAATCAAACAGAAACTTCCGCGTGACTTCCAGACCTCGGAGTATCTGCTTGAACATGGATTTTTGGATCATATCGTGGAACGCAAAGATATGAAGGTGTTTCTTGCGAGTGTTATCAAGTTCTGGAGCGGAAAATAAGCTGATCGCTCCCCACGGGGACGACGAGTGGAGATGTAACCATGGAACTGGATTTTGAAAAGCCGTTGGGCGAATTGACGGCGAAGATTGAAAAGCTTACCGCGAAAAACAGTGGTAAAAGTACCCCCGAAATTACGGCACTGAAGCGCAAACTCACAAATGAGCGCAAAAAGGTGTATTCCAACCTTACTCCGTGGCAGACGGTACAGGTTGCACGTCACCCTAATCGCCCTCTGCTTAGTAGCTATATTGAGGGGCTCTGTGACGAGTTTATTGAGCTGCATGGCGACCGTGTCTTCGGCGACGATAACGGAATTGTTGGCGGCTTTGCCCGTATGGGGAAGATGCGCTTTATGCTGATAGGCCATAAAAAAGGGCGTACAGTTGAAGAGAACATTGCCTCTAATTTCGGCATGGCAAACCCTGAAGGCTACCGTAAGGCTTTGCGCCTTATGAAGTTGGCCGAGAAATACGGGTTGCCGGTTGTATGTTTTGTCGACACTCCCGGTGCTTACCCCGGTCTTGAGGCAGAAGCTCGCGGACAGGCCGAGGCGATTGCCCGCAATTTGACCGAGATGTCTGTTCTGGCAACACCGATTCTGGTTGTAGTGACCGGTGAGGGTGGCAGTGGCGGAGCCCTGGGTATAGGAGTGGGAGATACCATCCTTATGCTTTCGAACTCAGTCTACTCTGTCATCTCCCCTGAAGGATGCGCGTCAATCCTATGGCGTGACGGTACCAAGGCCCCCGAGGCTGCCGCGGCCCTGAAGGTTACAGCCAACTCCCTTAAGGAGATCGGTATTGTTGATGAGATAATTGAGGAACCTATGGGTGGTGCACATCGCGATCCCGACGCTGCCGTTGAGGCCGTTGGTGAGGCGATCCGTCGCCATATTAAGCGCCTCAAGCGCGTAGGCAGCGGCCGTTTGGTTGATCGCCGTTACCGCAAATACGCCGCCATCGGACGTTTTAAGTAAATTAATCACCGGAATACGAAAATAAACATTCAAGGAGGCATTGAATGCCCGTGAAAAAGAAGACCACTAAGGCAAAAGCTCCTGCAGAGCAGAAACACAAGCGGATTCCCCTTCGGATTACCGATACAACACTGCGTGATGCACATCAGTCTCTATGGGCTACACGGCTGCGTACAGATGATATTCTGGAAATTGTCGATGTTATCGATAATGCCGGATACTATTCACTGGAATGCTGGGGTGGCGCCACATTTGATGTTTGTATGCGCTTTTTGCGTGAGAACCCCTGGGAGCGCCTGCGCCTCATAAAATCGCGTGCCAAGAAGACCCCTCTGCAAATGCTGCTGCGCGGTCAGAATGTTCTCGGTTACCGCCATTACCCGGATGATCTGCTGGAGCGTTTTGTTCAGCTCTCAGCCGAGAACGGTATGGATATCTTCCGTATCTTCGATGCACTGAACGACTCCCGTAACCTTGAGCAGGCGATTAAATATGTTAAGGCTTCCGGTAAGCATGCACAGGGCACGATCTGTTATACGATCAGCCGCGTTCATACCATAGACGAATATGTGAAACTTGCCAAAGAGCAGGAGTCGATGGGAGTCGATTCTCTCTGTATCAAGGATATGGCCGGAATTCTCTCACCGATCATGGCAGAGAAGCTGGTTGCGGCTCTGGTTGCAAATGTCAAGGTTCCGATACAGTTGCACTCTCATATGACCAGTGGAATGGCGACAGCAACGTATGTTGAAGCTGTTCGTGCCGGTGCTGGTGCTATCGACTGTGCCATCTCCCCGGTGTCCGGTTTTTCATCACAGCCGCCGGTTGAAACGATGCTTTCGATCTTCAGCGAGACAGATTATCACGCAAATCTCGATGTCGAGGCCCTGCGCAAGATATGTAAATTCTTCCTGCAGCTTAAGCCTTCACGTGAACCTAAAAATCTCCCGAATAATATAATCGATCCCGAGATTCTGATTCATCATATTCCAGGCGGAATGATCTCCAACCTGCGCTCTCAGCTTGATCAGCAGGGAGCCCTGGATCGCCTGGATGAGGTGCTTACTGAACTCCCGAAGGCTCGCGCCGATCTCGGTTATCCTCCTCTGGTTACCCCGACAAGTCAGATCGTGGGTGTCCAGGCTGTGCTGAACGTGCTCGGAGGCAAGCGTTATGAAATGGTTACGCAGGAGACACGTAACTATGCCAAGGGCCTGTATGGTCGCTCACCCGCTCCTATCGATGCCAAGCTGAAGAAGAAGCTGCTTGAGGGAGAGAAGGCGATTACTTGTCGTCCGGCTGATCTGCTCAAACCAATGCTGCCCGGCGCTACGAAGGATGTCGATCCCGACCTGATTCGCAGTGAAGAGGATATTATTTCGTATTGCCTCTTCCCTGAACCGGCTCTTGAGTACTTCCGCTGGCGTAATCTTCCGCTGGATCAGCGTCCGCCGTGCCCGGCCGACACTGAGAATGATGATAAAGCCGCGAATAAGCCGGCTGAACCCGCTAAACCTCTGATGACAGCGCAGGACTATACAGAACTGCAGAAACTGCTTGATAAGGTTAACCAGCTGGGCCTCAGTGAGTTTACTGTTCGCCGCAATGATCTGGCAGTGAGCGTCAAGGGTTCCGGCGTCAGCGCCGGCAACGTCGATCTCGACACACCGGTTGCAACCTCCGCTCCCGCGGCAGCAGCACCTGTTGCTGATGCGGCCGATGAAGAGATCTCCGGCCCCACTATCGATGCTCCCCTTAATGGAACATTTTACCGC
>CAZAKU010000227.1:0-4320 GCA_964485765.1 uncultured Lentisphaerales bacterium | reverse complement strand
CGCATCCGGCATCTGGCTGAATAACTGAATGAAGTGCTGCAGCCAGTTTGCAGAACGCAGCGCCACATCGTTGTCGATGAAGGCGATGAATTCGCCGCTGGCTGCATTTATGCCCTGATTCCGTGCTGTGGAGCAGCCGATGTTAGTTTCGTTCTGCAGTATGGTGACGCTGATTCCCTTCGCATGCGCCTCCTCCTTGAACTCCTTCAGCCATTCCGGAGTGCCATCGCTGGAACCGTTGTCCACCACAATCAGCTCCCATGTTACGCCCTCTGCAGTTTTCAGCAGCGTGGGCAGACATAGACGGGTGACCTCCAGCTTATTGTGGGTTAGCGTGACGATAGAGACGCGGGGAGTCATGCCGGCTCCTCCATCATCGCCCTGCAGGCATCTGCAATTTTGCCTGCATCAGGCAGGAGAGCCTGCTCTAGATTACGTGCGGCGGGAATGGGGCAGTCTTCGGCGGTGACTCGTTGTATCGGCCCATCAAGAAGGTCGAAGGCGCGTTCGAACACACTGAATCCGATCTCGGCACTGATGCCACCGGTTCGGGGTCCCTCCTCGGCGATGAGCAGTCGTCCCGTAATCTCGACGGATTTGCAGATTGAATCGATGTCTAGAGGGGAGAGGGTACGCATATCAATAACCTCTATGTGTATATTCTCCCTCTCGAGCTCTGCTGCCGCCTGAAGTGCCTGTGTTGTCATCCATGACCAGCTGACAACCGTTATATCGCTTCCCTCGCGAAGCAAGTTTGCTTTACCCAGTGGTAAAGCCTGTATCGGCCCCTCCGGTACCTCACCGCGCAGGGGGTAGAGGAGCTTGTGCTCGAGGAAAATTACGGGGTTGTCGTTCTCTATTGCGGCAAGCAGCAGACCTGCGGCATCTGCTGGTGAAGAGGGTGCACAGATGTAAAGTCCGGGTACACTTATGAGCAGTGACTCCAGGCATTGCGAGTGCGTTGCTCCGTAGCCGCGTCCGCCTCCATTGGGTGTACGCACTACCAGCGGACAACGGGCCTGATCCCCGAAGATATAGTGAAGTTTTGCCGCCTGATTTATTAACTGGTCGAGCGCCAGGGTAATGAAATCCATAAACATTATTTCTACGACGGGACGTGATCCGGCGATAGCGGCGCCGATACCTGCGCCGACAATGGCAGGCTCCGATATTGGGGTATCACGAATTCGTTCAGGGCCGAATTTTTCCAGCAATCCGCGGGTTACACCGAATGCGCCTCCATATGCCCCTATATCCTCGCCCAGGATAAACACATCGGGGTCATCCTGTATGGCCTGGGTAAGAGTCTCACGAATTGCTTCTGTGGTTGTAATCGTTCTCATGCAAACACCCCTTCTGTGACATTGTCAGTCGACGGGAGGGGGCTGGCTTCTGCAAAGTCTACGGCTTCATCAATGAGCTGTTTGGCGAGTTGCCGGGCTTCTTCGGCACCGCTTTCTGTAAGAATGTTCTGTGCGATCAGCAATTTTTCAAATCTGGTTATAGGTTCTATCTCCCAGGCTTCCTGCTCCTCCTGCCTTGATCGGTAGACGCGCTGATCTCCTCTGGAGTGTCCGCTCAGGCGGTAGGTGCTGCACTCAAGCAGGGTCGGCCCCTTTCCGTTGTTTGCGAAGGCGTGTGCGCTGCGGGTTGCATCGCGCACGGCTATTATATCATTGCCGTCGACATTCTCTCCAGCGATACCGTAACCTGCCGCGCGGGCCGCGATATCGCCCAGGCTGAGGCCTGCCTCAACGGGGGTCGACATTGCATAACCGTTATTTTCGCATACAAAAATTATCGGCAGGTTCCAGAGCGCAGCCATATTAAGCGATTCGTGAAAGGTGCCCTGATTGGATGCCCCGTCGCCGAAAAAGCAGACTGTTACGCGGGGAGACTTGTTGAGTTGGGCATTCAGTGCCAGCCCGACGGCTATCGGGAGGCTGCCGCCGGTTATACCGTTGGCGCCGATGAACCCGGTTGCATAGTCGGCCATCATCTGGCTTCCCCCGCGACCGCCGGAGTAGCCGTCGGCACGACCGAACAGTTCCGCCATAACCCGTTTGGGGTCGGCGCCCCTGGCCATGAAATGCCCGTGCCCGCGGTGGGTGCTGGTAATCGCATCAGCTTCCTCAAGGGCGGCACAAACGCCGACGGCGATTGCCTCCTGCCCCGTCGCCGGATGGGCGGTGCCTCCTATTCTGCCTTCGCTGAACAGTTGCTCAATGCGCTGTTCGAACTCTCTTATCAGATGCATGTCATGCAGATAGGCAAGCAGCTGTTGGGGTGAATCACTGGTTTCTTGCATAGATCTTCTCAGGGGAATTTTATGGTGATGCAAAGATCGCTCTCTCTGCCCTCATCTGCCCGGATGTTGACCTCATTACTCGCTTCTTTTTTGGCGCGTTGCATAAGTAGTGCTGTGGCCAGTGGCATGCAGCTGTTGGCCGAGGCAAGTTGGCCAATAAGCGTTTCATGTCCGATGATATTCGATGAGGGGATAACTGCGTCATGCTGCAGTTTCAGAACAGGACTTTGGGCCGACTCGCTCTGGCGGCGGAGCAGAAACAGGATTGCGGCTTCTCCCTGAGGGATGTCAGGGGTTGCTGCTGCGGTCTGCAGGCGCATGGGGCTGAGCGGGTCTATGGCTCCGGCAATAACGGTATCGGCTTGACCACTCTGAATCAGATCGACGCCTGCTGCCACGGCCTGAAGCCCTGCTGCATCGCCACCGGCAAAACAGAGGTGTGGCCCTGCTGCCTGATATTCCATCGCTGCCAGACTTATGGGGGTATTGGCGTAGGTATGCGGAAAAATAAATGGTTTTACCCGTCTGGGGCCGCGTTCCAGATAATCGGAGTAGAACGTGGCCAGGGTGTCGGCACTGCCCCATGTGGTGGCAAAGCAGAGCCCGGTTCTCTCTCCGGCAATGGATTCGGGGGCAATGCCGGCATCGGCAAGAGCCAGAGAAAATGCGACAAACATCAGTTCACTGCTGCGGTCTAGGTAGGCTTTCGGCGATAGTACATAGTCGTCGATCTCGAAATGAGGCGCCTCTCCAACCATCTCGGGAGCTCCCTCCGGCGGGTCGAAAAGTGTCATCTCCCCGGTTACCGGGGTTCCGTTTGAGATTCCCGCAGTATTGGCTTCTATCCCTAAACCAAAGGGGGTGACTATCCCTATACCGGCAACAGTTGCGACCGGTCGGGCTGTTTCAGTTCTTGAATAAGCTGTCATTGGTTTCAGGCTAAACTGGTTGGTTTTTTCCGGGAGTATTAAGCTATTATTAAAGCGACTAAGAATGGTACTCTACGGATGGATGAACCACAATACGCAATATTTATATGAAGATGATGAATTTAAGATTTTTGTAATTGACTGATTTGCATTATCCTTCTGAGGTCGTTGGGGTTGTGGTTGTTAGTCAGGATTCAATAGAGTTCGAGATGTGTTAAGGATTGTTGTTATGAGAACTGATATTGATTGGGGGCAACTGGGTTTCAGTTATATGGATGCCCGTTGTCATATACGATATGTATGGCGTGAAGGCCAGTGGGATGGCGGAACGCTGATAGAAGATCCGTATATGAACATTCATGTTTGCGCTACGGCTTTGCATTATGGCCAGGCGGCCTTCGAGGGGCTTAAGGCGTTCGCCGGCAGCGATGGCCGTGTACGTCTGTTCCGTCCGGATGATAATGCGGAGAGGTTGGCCAGAACGGCACAAAGGGTCTGTATGGCACAGGTGCCGGAGACCATGTTCCTGGATGCTATCCGCCGGGTAGTCGATGCGAATCGTGATTATGTGCCTCCTTATGGCACCGGTGGTTCTCTGTATGTTCGCCCGCTTCTCTTCGGTTCTGGTCCGAGAATAGGTGTATCCCCGTCTGACGAGTATGTTTTCATTGTTTTGGTATTGCCGGTGGGCCCTTACTACAAGGCGGGACTTAAACCTGTCCGTGCCGTTGTGCTGGAAGATTATGATCGTGCGGCACCGCTGGGTGTGGGGCATGTGAAGGTAGCCGGAAATTATGCCGCGAGCCTTGAACCGAATAGGGTCGCTCAGGATATGGGGTTCCCCGTGGCACTGTACCTCGACGCAAAAGAGCATCGTTATATTGAGGAGTTCGGCACCTCTAACTTCATTGGCATTACCGATGAGGGCGCTTATGTGACGGCTGATTCGAGTTCCATACTGCCAAGCATAACAAATATGAGTCTGCAGCAGATTGCGTCTGACATGGGTATGCCGGTAGAGGTCCGCCCTGTATTGTTTGACGAGGTAGAAGATTTTGCGGAGGTCGGCGCTTGTGGCACTGC
>CAZAKU010000226.1:0-3877 GCA_964485765.1 uncultured Lentisphaerales bacterium | reverse complement strand
CCTTCGGGGTGTGCCACAAGGTAACTCTTGTGGCAAAGATAGGAGGGCATAAGTTCCGTTGTCTTTTCGTCTGTGGGGTCCATAAGGATGTATCCACCCTTCAGGTCGGTTGCCGCAACTATTGCATGATTGAAATAGGGTTGAGGAACACCTTTGTCTTTCCGTGGGCCTGAGTGGATAAGGACGGGATAGGACTCAATATCTGCCATGCGCAGCATAGCAACTAGCAGAGCTGCTTTGTCACGGCATACACCGTTCTTCTTGTTGAATGTGGTTTTAACATCGTGCGGCTCGTATCCCGGAGCCTCTGTTTCGGTTGTTATTCCCATATAGGTGATCTGCTGGGAGACAAAAGTAAATATGTTCCAGATTTTTTCATCACGTGTTTCTGTATTGGCAATCAACTCTTCAACCTTTGCCGGCATTCCTTCAGCAGTTGCCTGAAGACGCGGAAGTGAAAGGTTCCAGTACCAGCGCGAGATTTTATGCCAATCAGGTATTGTGCTCACTAGAAGACGCTGAACAACCGTGTGGAGCTGCGGCATGTTAGGCTCGGAGTACATACGGGGAACATCCTTTACAACCCAGCGGTGCAGCAGTGCGCCGGGGCGCTGCTCTGTTGAGTATGTGACAGTATCCTTAACAGGGCTGCGAAGTTCAATGTTCTTGAGCGGAAGCTCCTCCGGAGCGATGACCTCATAGGTTGTGCTCTTTATGGGTGAGGTGTATTCAAATACGCTGTAATCGCTGAATGTATTGGGAACACGCGCCTTAATTGTGTCTCTGCGTGTTGTGAGATGGCGGATATCACCTATTTCGAGCCCCGGAATGCTTAGCAGAAGACGTTTGCTTTTGGGATTGTATATGTTACTGCCCATCTGGCCGGTATCGGTCATTTCACGTGAGTTTTCGGCCGGGTCAACGGTAATGACGCTTCCGTCAGGCTTGATGATCTCAACCTGCAGTATTTCGAATGTACTGTATGGCAGAGAGAAGTGAAAGGATGCGGTACGGTTATCGCGGCGTCCCTTTTCTGTGATGACCTTCACATATTCATCGTCGGTGGTCACCGAGGTGCCGTCGGGTTGATACGAAACCTGAACGTAATCATTGAGCATTACTTCATCGGCATTCGGGTAGTTCTCGGGGGTGACCTCCGCTGCTGTCTTTATGACAGCTGATTGATCCAGCATAGCCGACGGCAGGGCAGCGGCGTTCAGAGGGGCGCTGTACGCAGTGATGAGTAAGACGAGGGCGAAAACTGAAAGCTTCATATTCTGGGCTCCTTTGTCCGTGTGAGAACTGCGCACATTAATACCTTAATTGGTCACTGCGTGCAACTGTTACCCCTCTTCGGGCAGAAACTGATAGACGCTCTTCCGGCGTTCACCGCTGCGGCGCAATACTTCTTGGCGGACGCCTTGGGCGAGATCCCGACTTGCCGTCACGGGGGAGATCGATTTAAAGAGTTTCATGTAATCCTGTCGCGAGAAGGTTTTTCGGTTGAGCATCCGCCTGGCGATCGTGAGCCGTTCTGAAGGTGATGGAGAGAGGGGTCGGGAATCCTCCCATAGTGCCAGTAGTGACCGCTGCACCTGCTCCAGCATAAAGAGAATGAAAGGTGCGGCATCGTTTGATCTTTGCGACTCCTGTATGGCCGCGTAGTATTGCGTACGTTTTTCGAATACCATGGACTCTACATCCAGAAACTCGAAGATGGGATGCTCTTCCATGAGTAACCGTGTCTGCCACAACCGGGCCGTCCGGCCATTTCCATCGTAGAAGGGGTGAAGGTTGACGAATTCGTAGTGGAATCGAACCGACCTCAGCAGCATCGGTTCCCCGCTGGTGAGCAGATCAGAAAAGATCCAATCCATGAAAGGTTCCACAGATCTCCAATTCGGCATTTCCAGTGTTTCGGTTTTAGAAACATAGACTTCAACCGGTCCTTCTCGGTAACGTCCCGCTGAAAGCATTAGTCCATTTCCCATAAGGATCTCATGGGCACGTAAGAGAGACTCCTCCTTGAACGGGTTGAACTGAGCCAGATTGGTATACGCCTGCGGCGCATTTCGGACCTCTACGCAGGCTGCACGCGGAAGGGAAGGGCTCCCTCCTCGGGCGAGGGCCTCGACCTGCATCAGAGAGAGCGGATTGCCCTCTATGCCCGTGGAACCATGCACGGAGCGGGCAAGGTTCTTCTCTCGTAATCGAGGCACGGGAGATTCCAGATGGACGCCCTCCATCCGGCCCAAAAGGCGATCAATAGATGAGAACCTATCAAGAAGCGTCGCCGATAGAGTGACAGGTGTGGGTGTGTGGCGCATGAAAGTGATAGTATCAAATGATATTATCAGTGCAACCCTTTTCTGTGCCTACGCTCTGATTTCGCGCCTCTATGCCTGCGCCTTTTTTTAGACATCCTCTTCCGCGTAAACCGTAGCCGTCGTCCGTAATCGTCGCCCGAACTGCCCGATGCGGGCAGAACAGAGAACCAGCCAGAGGGTCGCGGAAGGCACCCGGTTAATCAATAGAGCATGGAAAGCGTCCCTAATCTTTCAGCAATTCGAACAGTGGCTGCTTAGATGCTCTCTTGTCGAAGGTGAGCACAGCTGCACATCCCGAATTAGCCGCTGAATACGAGATAAGCAGGTCAGACAGATCAGCGGAAGATCTCTTTCCTGCGGTTATCAAATGGTCCAGGACACTATCTGCTTCAAACTCAAGAATTGGCATTCGCCTTAGATCATCAAGTGCACTAAGGATATCACTTCGCGACATCCTGTAGGCGCTTTCGAGTACCCATAACATCTCGAGCAGAACCAGTAGCGGGATAAAAAGCCGCTCGCGTGCTGCCTCTGCTCTCTTGAATCGAGCATACACTATCTCTGCCTGTTTAACATCATCCCGAACAAGAAACCGTATAATCACATTCGTGTCTATGGCGATCATGCCGGGCGGCTCCGCATTCGGTCAGCTATCGCACTATTCATCTGTTCAACAGAGCAGGTGCGGCCATTCTCTTTGTGAAGTTTTCCAAAGACATCGTCCACCGATCTCGTGATCGGGGTCAGCACGGCCTCGTTCTGACCATGTACAACAAATGCAACCCTGTCGCCGGCGTGCAGACCGAGTGACGTCCGCACGTCTTTGGGGATCGTAATCTGACCCTTGCTTGTTACTGTCGCAGTTACCATATAATAACTCCTTACTTTTCTCAAACGCCTTACATTGTAGCAAGGAATAGCTTCTGCAACAACCCCTTTTTCCAATCTGAAACCCATGGGTTATGCAATGCGTGTTGCACACTTGTTCCCCGCTACTGAAGTGATCCTTGACTTTCTGCCGTTTGCATACGCTCGCGAATAATTACTAGTGGTTGCATTCTGCGTCATGCAACAGGGCGTGCTTGTGTATTTGCACGAGTAGGCCGAACAGGAATGATAGGAGTTGTAGGAACTATGCGAGCTATTAAACGGCGCGAGCGGATTGCTGTCGAGGGTCCCTTTTCTCTATGTCTCTTGTATTAATGCCTGCCTTTACTCAAGCGGCGTTTCACGGGGCAAATCAATGCCTTGACTCTACCGGAGCAATCGGCCACTATTTCATTCATCAGCACTGACTGTAGGGGAACTACTGTTCGGTATTTTCGACCTGTTGCACTGCTGTTATGGAGAACTTTCAATGGATTCGGATCAGACTTCACCACGTAAACCACGAGTCAGCCTGTGCGCGACCCGTTCGCGTGAATTCGAGCTGGAGCGTCTTCGCGCAATGACCGTCGAAGCTCGGGTTGGTGCTGCGCTGACAATGAGCTCCAGATTCTCGTGGCTCAAGCCGTCTCGGAGGCAAAGCTAAGCCGTGAACGATCCTGAAC
>CAZAKU010000225.1:0-6472 GCA_964485765.1 uncultured Lentisphaerales bacterium | reverse complement strand
ACGATGAGGCGCCCGCGAAAATTTCATATTCAGGCGGACATTCCCGTCCCCGAAGGGGGCATATTATGAATAGACCCGGGTGACCAACGGGAACCTGGGTTGGGGAGGCCGACGGGAACCCGTGACGATGTGTAACCAACGGGAACCCGGGGATGGTGTAACCAACGGGAACCCGGGGATGGTGTGCCCAACGGGAACCCGGGGATGGTGTGCCCAACGGGAACCCGGGGATGGTGTGCCCAACGGGAACCCGTGTTGATGTTAAAACGGCAATTGATGCTCAAGGATTTTTCGTTGAATTGTACGGCGTGAAATGCCGAGTTTTTCGGCGGTCAGGGTTCGGTTGCCTTCGTAGCGCTGCAGGGCCTGAGTAAGAATTTCGCGTTCAATCTCGTCCAGCGTCATATTGTCTGGAAAGACAAAACTGTTGCCATCGCCATTGCTGCTGCGTTGTGTATGATCGGGGCGGATATTCGCCCTATTCAGGGTTGTGGAGGTTGCCAGAATGATGGCAGATTCGACGGCGTTGCGGAGCTGACGCACGTTCCCGGGCCATTCACGACTCTCCAGTTTTTCGTAGAATTCAGGGACTACATCGGTTATACGGCGTCCGTGCTGTTCGCATGATGTTGCAATGAAGCGGTCTGTGAGCGGTCGGATATCTTCTTTGCGCTGGCGCAGCGGCGGTATGTCGATCCCGACAACATCGATTCTATAAAGCAGATCTTCGCGGAATTCACCGTTTTCTACCATCTCGCTCAGATCACGATTGGTGGCGGATACAAGGCGTACGTCTACGTGGAAAGATTTCTGTCCGCCTATGCGGCGTATCTCCCGCTCTTCAAGTGCGCGCAGCAGCTTCACCTGTACAGCTGCGGGAGCATCACCGATTTCATCGAGGAAGAGGGTGCCGCCTGCGGCGCGTTCGAATGCACCTTTATGTTGTGCATGTGCGCCGGTGAAGGATCCCTTTTCATGCCCGAACAGTTCGCTTTCGAGCAGAGACTCGGCAAATGCGCCGCAGTTGACCGCAACGAAGGGACCCTCGGCGCGGTTACTGTCGGCATGCAGGGCGCGTGCCACCAGCTCTTTGCCTGTTCCGCTTTCGCCACGGATAAGAACGGTAGCGGTGGTGGGCGCAAGAGCTTTGGTCTGCTTTATTACCTCTTTCATGGCGGGGCTGTTGGCGCATATTGTATGTGCACCATAGCGTTCGCGTACACTCTGCGAAAGGATGTCGACCCTGCGTCGCAGGAGTCCCGCTTCGGCAGCACGTGAGAGTTTGCTTTGCAGATCATCTATGTCGAGTGGCTTCGGTATATAGTCGTATGCACCGGCATGCATTGCCTTAACACTGGATTCGACCGAACCGAAGGCCGTCATAATCATGACAGGGATATTGGGGTTTACGCGCTGGATCTGTTTAAGCACCTCTATGCCGTCGATGTCCGGTAGCGCCAGGTCGCTTAGCACTACATCAACATCATTCGCGTTGAAGAGTTCTACCCCGTCGTTTCCGCATGTGGCCAGCAGGGCATTAAAGCCGCACTCCTCCACCGCTTCTTTTACAGATTGTGCGCCGTCGGGGTCGTCTTCGACGATAAGTATGGTTGCCTGACTCATTATTGTTGCTCCAGTTGCTTTGCGGCAGGGAAGCGTAACCGGATTCGTGTTCCTCCTCCCTTACGCTCGAGGGCGGTGATTTTGCCGCCACATTTTTCTACAGCAGTACGGGCAAGGAACAGGCCCAGGCCTGTTCCTTCCGGTCGATTTGTTACAAACATTTCGAATACATGCCGCCGCTCATGACGGGGTATTCCCGGGCCGCGGTCCATGATATCAATTACTACCTCTTTTCTCTCAAGCCTGACGCGGATATCGACACTCTTACCCGATTTGGAGAACTGCATAGCATTGTTGATTACGTTCACGATTGCCCGCCGGATTGCTCCGGCAGGGGCCTTGATCCATAAAGCAGAATCGGGTAGATCGCACTCAATGCTGACTTTGGTCTGTTCTGCGCGTGGAGAGAGGATATCTACGCATTCGCGCAGGCAGCTGCAGATGTCGAGGGGGTCATTGCCCTCCGGGGAGGGTCGTGAGAGGTATAGGAATTCTTTAAAAACTTTGTCCATGCGGTCCATGGTTCGTTTCACACGCGCCGACAGAGTCTGTATCCGCTCCTGTCGACAATCATCTTTGCGTGCGGCTTCGCGCCCCAGCATTTGTACGTCCAGACGAACAGCATTCATTGGGTTTCGGAAGTCATGCACAATGCCGTTGGCAAGTACACCTGAAAAAGCAAGGTGTTCCTCCTCCCGGCGGCGGTCTTTGCGGCGCTGCTCGCGCCGGATCATAATAACCAGGAGTATGGCGCATGCCCCGAAACCTATCAGAACTGTCGCCAGAGAGAGTTGGTACATGGATACTACAGCCGTTACTGCATTTCGCTCCTGTGTGTCTACACTCTCATGGCGAATGCCGACCTCAATTACACGATTTTCAGGACTGTTTACTTCACGGCGGAAGACAACGATGTCGACCTCCTCCGCTCCGATACTCAGGCGCTTCTTTCCGATTTCAATATCATGCATTAGGGGGAGCAGTATAGGTTGCCGGGTTCCGTCGGGCAGAACAGGGCCTGCCTGTTCGTTGAATATGGTTACATCCCCGTCGGTTATCTCTACATACTGCAGCCCATGTTCAACATTGGCCATGCCGCTCACCAGGGAGGATAGCGCTGTCAGTTCATTGTGGGAAGGGGTCTCTCCGATACTCGAAGCAACGTAACTTATATGCGCTACGATAGCCCGGCCCCCATCAAAAAACTGTTGAGTGGCGTCGGTACGTGCAACCCCCTCTTGAACCCGTAAAAGTAGACGCAGGCTTGTTCCCGCAAGAACAGCTATGAGCAGAATCGTCAATGCTGCTACGGGGGTCAGTACATCTGAGCGGTGCCGATTTTTTGGCAATGGTAGGGTCTCCGTCGTTATATTTGCCTACCTTTTGGTAGTCAGGGACATATCCGTTCCCCTATAATCTAATGAGAGGGCCGATATATCAAGTCGTAATCGTATGTTATTACATACGCCTTGACCTTGCAAAAGCATAAAAAGTGACCTACCGTTATGAAACCGATGAAGAATATGCAGGAAAAACGGCGTACGAGTCGACAGATACAGCTTGGCGGGGTCGCTATTGGCGGAGCCGCACCGGTCTCTGTTCAGACTATGACTAACAGTGACACGCGTGATGTCGAGGCTACTGTAGGGCAGGTTCGAGCCGCTATGGTCGCAGGTTGCGATATTGTGCGCCTGGCCGTTCCCGGTGCGGCTGCGGCTGATGCGCTTGTTGAAATACGCAAGGCAGTTCCGTCGGTGCCTTTGGTTGCGGATATCCATTTTGATTATCGCCTCGCGTTGCGTGCATTGGATGCCGGCGTCGACGGATTACGTATTAATCCCGGTAATATAGGTGGCGAGGATAATGTTCGTGCCGTGGTCAGGGCTGCACGCAAGAGAAATACCCCTATCCGTATTGGCGTAAATGCCGGTTCACTTGAGGCCGATATCAGAGAGCGTTTTGGCGGGCCAACACCGGAGGCTATGGTTGAGAGTGCCCTTAAGCATATAAGCCTGCTGGAAGCTGAGGATTACAGGGAGATAAAGGTTTCGGTCAAGGCTTCGGATGTCTGCCGCACAGTGGCGGCATATCGATTGCTGGCGGAGCGCTGTGACTATCCTCTGCATCTGGGGGTGACAGAGGCTGGCACTTTGCTGGGCGGAACGGTTGTCTCAAGCGTTGGGATAGGCATTTTGCTGGCAGAGGGGATAGGGGATACTATCAGGGTCTCGCTTACAGCATCACCGCTTGAGGAGGTCCGCGTGGGCCTTATGATTCTGCGCAGCCTCGGCCTGCGTGAGGCGGGTGCCAATGTTACGAGCTGCCCTACATGCGGCAGAACCCGTGTTAATGTTGAAGAGGTGGCGGTAGAGGTAGAACGCCGTCTGGAGCTGCTCTATCGTGAGCGATCCGCATCTTTGCGGCCGCATGTTGCGGTGATGGGCTGTATGGTTAATGGTCCCGGTGAGGCGAAGGAGGCAGATATTGCCCTGGTTGGGGGCGATGGCCGCTTTGCCCTTTATGAACATGGTGACTTTGTGGCAGGAGTGGATGAAGCCGACGCAGTTGATGCACTGCTGGAGCGGGTCAAGGTGTGGCAACCGAATACGACTGCTGTAGAGGGAGCTGGTGTGGATGCGGGATTGAATGGAGATAAGGGGCGTGAATAAGGCGGAAGAGCAGAATGCCGGCAGCCGGATACGGCTGCTGCCTATTCACGTTGCCAACCAGATCGCTGCGGGGGAGGTGGTTGAACGCCCCGCTTCAGTGGTTAAGGAGCTGATGGAAAACGCGATTGATGCGGATTCATCACGTATCGATGTTGTTGTTACCGCCGGCGGACGTAAGCTGATAAGCGTCAGCGACGATGGACGCGGAATGAACCGCGATGATGTTCTGATGAGCATCGAGCGCCAGGCCACCAGCAAGATTCATGAAGTTACCGACATTGAGCATATTTCCACCATGGGTTTTCGCGGTGAGGCCCTGGCCTCTATTGCATCGGTTGCACGGTTTCTGCTGAGGAGTTGTCCGCGCGGCGAAAATGTGGGCACAGAGCTTGTAGTGACCGGCGGAAGAATCCAGGATGTGCGCGACAGCGGCGGCCCCTGCGGTACGGTTATAGAGATTCGTGATCTCTTTTTCAATGTTCCCGCGCGGCGCAAATTTTTGAGGGCGTATCAAACAGAGCAGGCTCATATCCGAGCTACATTTACGACACATGCATTGGCACATCCCGCTATCGCTATGAGTCTGAATGTGGATGGTCGCGAGCTGCACCGCTTGCCGCCGTGTGAGCATTCGCGTGATCGGGTACGTGATCTTCTTGGCGTAGAGATGCTCGCCCAATTGTGCGAAGTGCCCCGGTTTGAGCGCAGTGGTGTTAGGGTAAAGGGCTTTGTTGCACGCCCGACTTACACTCGTGCCGACCGTTCGGAACAGTATATCTTCATTAATGGCCGTCCGGCATCTGCCCCTGTCCTTTATTATGCTATACGCGAGGCTTACCCTAAACTGGAGCGTGATCGCCGCCCGGCTGTAGTACTTTTTCTGGAGATGGATCCGGGACTGGTGGATGTAAATGTACACCCGACCAAGCGTGAGGTGCGTTTTCGCCGATCCTCGGATGTCAGGGATGCTGTTATGTTTGCGGTCAGGTCTGCCCTGGGTTCAGAGGAGCTCTCTTCCTGCGACGGTGGTGATGATGCTTCAGCTTCTCCCGTGGCGCCTGAGTCGTCGCAGAGTGAATTGTCGGGGGTATTTGGTGCGCCTGCCGTACTGCCTCCCCCTGCCGCCGTTCCACGAGTCGAGCCGCAGCAGACTTTTCCGCTGGCTGCTGCTTCCCGGCGTTCGGAGCAGGTAGTGTCGAGTTACCCGTCACCTGCAGATCACCCACTTTCCGAATCAGAGAACCTGCCGCAGGAAGCGCAGGTGAATAGTGAGTCATGCAAATCTTCGCCCTGGGCCTGGTGCCGCGTACTCGGGCAGGTTTCCGGGCGATATGCACTGCTGGAGACCGACGGCGGGTTTGTCGTTATCGATCCCAAGGCGGCGCATGAAAGGGTGCTGTTCGATAAGCTGATGGCGCAGTTGCGCTGCGAGGTAGTCGAGTCGCAGCAGTTGCTGCTGCCGCAGACGGTTGATCTGCCGCCCAGAGATGCTGTGAGACTGAGAAAGAATCTTGATTATATCGTGAAAATGGGGTTCGGCGTTGATTCATTCGGAGGTGATACCTTTGTTGTGGATGCACTTCCTGTATGCGTTGCCGATACCCAGTGTCGTGACCTGCTGATAGATGTGGCCCACGGCCTCGAGGTCGCCGGTGCGCGACGCGGGCGTGAGCGCTGGCGCGAGGAGGCCATTGCGCGTGCCGCCAGTGCCACGGCGGTGAGACAGCGGCAGAAGATGTCGGATGAAGAGATAGGGGCGCTGGTTAAGGAGCTGGCCGCTACGGAGATGCCTTATACCTGTCCCAGAGGACGCCCCACAATGATTTTTACTTCGCTGCGTGAACTGAATCGTAAGTTCGGCCGCGAATGATTTTTCATATTGAATTGCGGTTGAAGCCCGCACACGTTAATTTATTGATCTTCAATAGATGAACAGATCCGGTCGATAGTGATCGAAGCCGGAGAGGATGAATGAAATGTCGAGTACTTATGGAAACATTTTCAGGGCAACCACCTTCGGTGAGTCTCACGGTGGTTGTGTTGGCGCTGTGGTTGACGGGTGTCCATCACAGATGACGCTGACAGAAGCGATGGTGCAGGAAGAACTTAACAGGCGTCGGCCCGGGCAGAGCCGTCTCGGAACATCACGCGATGAGGCAGATGCGGTTGAAATTGTAAGT
>CAZAKU010000224.1:0-3611 GCA_964485765.1 uncultured Lentisphaerales bacterium | reverse complement strand
GAAAAGCCGGACAGACCATTGTGGTGCCGGGCGGGACCGATATTCCGGTTTTTGGACAGTTTGAGGAGATTATGACCCATCTCCCTGAAACTCGCCGCCCTAACAAGGTTGTGGTTTATTCTCCTCCCGACGCCGTATATGGTGACGTGAAGGAGGTCCTGGAAAAGGGAAATGGCTACATTAAAACCCTTTATGTGATTACAGAAAATGTTGCAATCTCGGTAACGGCCAAGTTACGCAGTCTTGCTGAAACGGAGGGTGTCGACATTCTGGGATGCAACACCCTCGGTGTCATCAATGTTCACGATAAGGTCCGCGTAGGGGCTGTAGGCGGGGACTCTCCCAACGAAACATTCCGTAAAGGCAGCGCCTGTGTTATCTCCAATTCAGGCAATATGGTTAATACCATATCCAGTTACCTTCAATCTGCCGGACTTGGCATCTCTTACGGCATATCTACGGGTAAAGATGTTTTGATGCTGACGCCTTTGAAGGAGATTCTCCCTCTGGCGATTCGCGATAAGCGTACAAAGCTGATTGTTCTTTATGTTGAACCCGGCGGTACGTATGAAGAGGAAGCAATTGCAGCCATAAAGAGGCTGCGCACCAGAAAACCTATAATTGTCTACGTTGCGGGTGAGTTTGCCGAGGGTACAGAGATCTCCCTGGGGCATGCCGGGGCCGTGGTTGGTGGTGCCGGGACTTCCGCATCCGGTAAAAAAGAGTTGTTTGACAAATATTTCGGCATGGCTCCATTTGAACCTGATGAGCGTAAAAAATATCCTAAGCGGTTAGATGAGAATACACGTGGAATTCGTGTCAATGCCCTGCATGATCTGGTGCCTGCTGCCACAGCAGTAATGAGCGCGATGAAGATTAAACGTGATTTTTCACCTATGCGTCCGCTCGCCCTGCACCCGTGGTTTGTGGGGCTTGGGCCTTTATCCAAAAGTTTGCCACGCGATCTGGTGCCTTATGTCGCCACTATACCGGAGCCTTATGGTACCCTTATAAAGAACCATATTACCTCCAGTGTCGGGCGCATACCCAGTCGGCAGTCGATGCGTAACAGCTCGCACGCCTCCTCGAATGATGGTGTTACTCCGCGCATTTATGGCCATTCTGCAATATCACTGATGACGAAAGGCTCTTTTGCCGAATCAGTACTGCTGTATTGGCTCGGGCACCGGGTTAAACATAAGTTCGAGGCAGAACTCTTTGAGATGAGCCTTATCGCGGCGTTGACAAATGGCCCCGGGACTATCTCAGCCCAGGGCGCGAAGCTTTCAGCTTCTGCAGGTAACGGCCCTAACACTGCTATGATGGCAACCCTGGGCTGCATTGGCGCAACTCATGGCGGTAATGGCTCCAAGGCTGCTCGCCTGCTCATAAACGTATTCCGTGACACAAATCTTGAAGATCCATATGACCGTGACGCTGCGCCGGATCTTGACAAGATGGTGAAGGAATACATAAATGCTTTTAAGAAGAGGAAGCGTGGGGCTAAAGAGGCAGGTATGGAGTATGAAAAGGTTCCATGTCTCGGACACCCTGTGTTTAATACGGAAGCAGTTAATTACGATCCTCGTGAGCGTGTTATAGATAAGGTGATGGAGGAGCAGGGGATCTACAATGTATTCCATGATTTTTACCACCGTCTTGCACGTGGCTTAATGGAGCAGCGCGCTACAAGTAAGGTGCATGCCGTTAATGTCGATGCCGCACTGACGTCTGTTCTAATGGGTATAGCATGGCCACTGCTGGTCGATAAGAAGATCACTATTGATCGTGCTGTTGATCTCCCATTCCTGGCTTTTGCATTGGGTCGTGTTGCCGGTGGAGCAGGGGAGTACCTGGATCATCGTGACAGCGGTACAACAATGGATATGAGAGTACCGGTAAGTGAGTGCAGATTCCTGGGACGCAAGTTGGACTAGTGTTCTTGATTCCTAGACTGGTACCAACTCGTTTAATCATAATTAGTAGCTACATAAAGAGTATATAATGTCTGTAAAAAAGGGTAAAAAAAGCTTCTCCGCTGTTGTTGTCGGTGCCGGATCTATTTCCCACGCCTGGTTCCCCCGTTTGATCAAAGAGAAGGTAGACATCCGCGGGGTTGTCGACCTGAGCCGTGACGCGGCAGCAGGCAAGATTGCGAAATATGAGCTGACATCCGAGGCCGGCACAGATCTCAAGGAGATGCTTAAAAAGACTCAGCCTGACTTTGTCGTTGATCTCACAATTCCCGACGCCCACTGCGCTGTCACCTGTGCCGCACTTGCTGCAGGATGTCATGTGATTGGCGAAAAACCTATGGCGAATTCAATGGTCGAGGCCCGCAGAATGGTGAAAGCCGCTGATAAGGCCGGAAAGATCTATATGGTGAGCCAATCCCGTCGTTACGAAGGTGTTCACGGAAACATTAAGAGGGCACTTACAGGCGGCCGGCTTGGGAATATTACTACCGCCAACTGTGACTTTTATGCAGGCGTCCACTTTGGGGGATTTCGGGATGAGATGGAGAGCCCTCTTATCCTCGATATGTCGATCCACCACTTTGATCTCGTTAGAATGATGACCGGTGCCGACCCTGTAGCTGTCTATGCCCACGAGTTCAACCCCGAGGGTAGCTGGTACAAGAACGATGTCGCGGCAAGCTGTATCTTTGAGATGAGCAATGGCATAGTCTTTACCTATCGTGGCTCCTGGTGCGCTGAAGGGTGCCACACCTCCTGGCATGGTGACTGGCGCTTTATTGGCGACAAAGGCACCCTTCTTTACGATGGTGGAGATGGTCTGAAAGGAATGGTTGCCAAGAAGAATAAGGGCACCTTCTTCTCCGAACATAGGGATCTGAAAATCTCGAGCGCAACTCCCAGATTTACGGGGCAGCACGGAGCTATCCGTGAACTCCTTAAGTACCTCAACGACGGCACCATGCCGCAGGGCGAATGCCATGATAACATTAAGTCTCTAGCCATGGTTTTTGCCGCCATGGAGAGCAGCCGTAAGGGCCGCCGTGTTCCTGTTAAGATAATGTAACCAGTGAATAATCAACTCACCAAGAAACTAGCCATCAAGGCACTGTGTGTGTCCTGTCATTTATTGGCTCGAACCCGTGACACCGTCTGCGGTTCACTTGATCTGGAGATTCCAGAATGAGTGCCGTGAAGCGGGTGCTTTTCGTTTGCGTCGAGAACGCCAACCGGAGCCAGATGGCCGAGGCATTCGCTCGCATCCTGGGTGGGAAGTCAGTTGAAGCATACAGCGCCGGATCCCATCCATCGGGAAAGGTCAATCCGAAGGCGGTCGAGGCCATGCGCGAATTGGGATACGACTTGTCAGTCCATGGATCCAAGTCGTTGGATGAACTTCCTGATGCAGCATTCGACTTCGTAGCTACTATGGGTTGTGGGGATGCTTGCCCCATGGTTCGGGCCAAGCAACGAGCAGATTGGTCTATTCCCGACCCGAAACATCTCCCGCCCGACGAGTTTCGAGTCGTCCGGGATTTGATTCAGGACAAGGTCCGGATCACGTTAGCCGAATTGGGTGTTCCGCCAAATGTCGCCTAACAAGCGCATGCAGACGGATCGCCAAACCGCTACGCG
>CAZAKU010000223.1:0-4013 GCA_964485765.1 uncultured Lentisphaerales bacterium | reverse complement strand
CAACTCTTTTGTGCTACCTTACTTGTCCCGTATTTCTGGGCAGACCACTTTTCACACTGTTAACCCAATTTCAACCATACGACTAAAGTCTACTATGATGGTTCTTCTCCCGGTGCTACGCTTCCCACCTGCTGGGTCATCTCCGCTGAACTTAACTATTACGTTGAGAAGAGCGATGCTTTCGCCAGTGAACTGTAGATTGAGGTAACGGTATGACAGAGTTTGTAGAATCAGCATTATTTGTTTTCGACGCACAGTTCGGCGCCCTGGAGAGTGTTGTTGTCCGGAACCCGTTCGGTGTGCCGGTAACGCCTGTTGAACAGGGCGCTTTCTTCAAGGAGCCGGAGCGTTTTCTTTCGGATTGTTCCCATGTCGTAGTTGCCGCCAGCCTTGCCGATATCAAGACGTTGCTTCAGTTGTCGATGAAGCATGGCTTCAGCGTAGGGTTGATCCCTTCAAAAGCGCAGAAAAGCCTGCGTAGTGGTTACGGGTTACCGCAGCAGACCGAGGGGCTCATAAAGCTGGCTTTGTCGAATAACCCGACGGTGATGGATCTGATCCTCTGTAACAGGGAGATCATGCTGTTCAGCGCAACAGTGGGGCATCTGCCACTGCTTGATGTTGTTAAATATCGTACACGGCTCAGTGCGGCCCTTTCGGCACTGCCGCGAATGCTGGGGCTTAGGTTGAGACATGTCTCCCTTACTACTGCCACGGGGCGCAAGATTGAAACTGCTGCCTGCGGCTGTATGATTGTTCAACGGCATGGAGGCACTCAGGCAGCGAGGCTTATTGCAAAAGACAGCTCATTTGTTGATGGCATGATTTCACTTGTGATTGCGGCTCCAATGTCTGTTCTTGAATATATGCGGTTTATCTTTCAGTTTCTGATGCATCGATTCAAAGGAGAAAAGACACCAAGTACGCTGGGGTACATAAAAAGCAGCCAGATTGACATTGATATAGATGCCAGGGTTGAAGTGCTTGTGGATGGAGAGGGGTCTACACATACCCCGTTGCATTGCGAGGTCTTGCCGGGGGCGGTTCGAGTTAATGTCGGATCTTCTCTTAGTGAAAAAGCCCCTTCCAGTCAGAAGGTTGCAGAGCGAATAGATATCAAAAATCTTCCTGCCGGGAGAGAGCTTAAGAAGGCAAGAAACAGAATTATTCCCTTCTTTGCCTACGCCTCCGACGCGAGGTTTAAGGATCTGTATACAGCCCTGCGCGAGGACTCTAATACTACAAGCCTGTATGTGGTGTTAATGGTTCTCAGTACCCTGCTGGCCACATTAGGGCTCTTCTTAAGTAGTGCATCTGTGGTTATCGGGGCTATGCTGCTGGCCCCGTTAATGGCGCCTATCGGCTCGCTTTCAATGGGCTTAGTCCGGCAGGATGATAAGCTGACAATTCGCTCCATCAGGAAGATTCTGGTAGGGGTTATAATTGCACTGCTGGCCGCGGCCACGCTCTCTCTTATGATCGCCCACAAGCCGGTGACGGCAGAGATGGAAGCCCGCTTGAACCCGAGTTTGCTGGATCTTGGCGTCGCCATTCTGGCTGGGGTTGCTGCAGCACTTGCAAAGTCCTACAAGGAGATCCTTCAGAGTCTGGCAGGGGTTGCTATTGCTGTTGCACTGGTTCCGCCACTGGCCGTTGCCGGTATCGGTTTGGGTCGCGCAGATTTCGTATTTTTCTCGCAGGCCTTCCTGTTGTTCCTTACCAATCTCGTGGGGATTGCGGTAGCTGCGGCACTTACCTTCCGTATACTGGGCTACTCACCCGTAGTGCAGAACAAGCGTGGCCTGGCTGTGATTACAGTTCTGCTGGCGCTGGTATCTGTTCCTCTCTATTTCTCGTACCAGGCGATTGTCAAGAAGCAGATTGTTGAGAGAAGCTGGAAAAAAGAACGTTTTCTGGTACATGGAAAGTACCTGATCGTGCAGAAGGCTAACCTGATTAAACAGAAAAAGCAGATTGTGCTCTATGTAGATGTTCTGGCTCGCGAGCCACTGACTCGGGACGACCTGGCAGTATTCAAAGAGAGGATACAAACCAACTTCGAGGAAACAACGATTGTCAGAGCCAAGGTTTCGTACATTCTTTAGGGGTAATGCCATGACAGTAAGTCGATATATAATAGCCTTGATGTTTATGTTAATGCTTTCGGGATGCACTCGTGATGCTGTTCCGGAGCCAAGCGGCAAGATAGTTAAGATAGGCGTAATAGGTTCCTTCAGCGGTGCCGACAAAGCATTGTCGGATAGTGGGCTTAATGGCGTGGAAGTAGTGCTGTCTCTCCGTCCTCTCCTTAATAACGGCGACAAAGTAGAACTTTTAGTTGAGGATGACAGAAGTCAGCCGGATGAGGTCAAAGATGCGTTTGACCGTCTTGTTGACCAGGATGTTGCCGGGGTGATCCTGCTTTCGAGAAGCGAGATTGCCATGAAACTGGCCGATAAAATATGGCTGAAAAAGGCACCGGTTCTCGCCACCGTCGCCAGTCATTCCGAGCTTACGGCGAAGGGGGATTATATAACTCAAGTATCGTTTGATGACACCTTTCAGGGGTCAGTAGCGGCTATGTTTGCACGCGATGAACTTTTCATTAAACGGGTTGCAGTCATAAGCGACCCGGATGATATTCACTCAACTATACTGGCCGAGACGTTTATAGACAAATTTGAGGCTGCCAACGGGGTTGTTCTACGCCATATAACTCTTGATGACGCAGAGATAGATCTGCAGGCCTCCATGCAGGAGCTAAAAAGAGAGGATGCAGAATTGTTATATGCGCCTGTTAAGGCACAGAGGCTGCTGGAATTAGCCAGAGTACTGCAGGGGCTTCCCTGGAAGCCGGATGTGATAACCAGTGATGGACTGCTCTCCGAAATATTTCTTAAGCATAAAGAGGACGTGAGTCTGGTCGATGGAATGATGGTTACCGATATGCATAGCACCCAGTTGACTTTGACAGAATATGGCGAGGCGGTTATGGAAGCATTCAACGCGCAGAACAAGGGTCAGGGCTCAGCTCTCACTATTCTGGCATGTGAGGGCACTTCAATGCTTCTTGACGCGCTTAATGAATGTGATTCTGATTATGGCCCCCGCATTGTTCAGCAGGAACTCAGAGGTATTACTAGATTCTCCGGGTTCTACGGCTCGCTTACAATCGACAGCGATGGCAAAGTCAGGCGCCCTGTTTATGTCAGTGTCATTAGAGGCGAAGAGCTAGAGTTGCTTGTAAAGGTTTATTAGTCTGGAGTTAAGTATGCCCGTTGTTAAGTGATTAGGTCGCTATTTAAAATAGGGGTCTGATAAGAAGTTGGTAAAACATAAAAGGAGAGATAAAATGAAGAAAGTATTGTTAGTTGCAATGATGGCAGGAGTAGTTGTTTCTGTGTCTGGTTGTGTTGGCAGCAACGCGGTGACCGGTGGTCTTATGAAGTTTAACCTTAGAGCAGTCGATAACCGTTATGCCAGAGGTGGCCTTAATATGCTGCTTGCTCCGGTTTACGCGCTCACCATGGCAACCGATGTAATAATATTTAACGCGATAGGGTTTTGGGCGGGCAGGAACCCGATAAATGGCAACCCACATATCTTTGATTCAAAGGTTGATACGATGTTAGAGATTAATGATGATCTCGACCCGTCATTGCATGATGCGCCATTGGCACCGCTTACCCGTTCAGGGACTAGTGAAAAAGCGCCATTGTCGGTTCAAATGAAAGCGGTTAATGAAAACACGCTTGATTTCCATATCGTCTATACCAATGGCGAAAAAGCTGTTCTCCGGGGTAAGAAGAATGGTGACAATGTTTCCTTCCGAATGGATGGAGAACTGGTAGCTGTTGCCACAATGGACGAGCTGGAAGAATTCTTGAATCCTGATGCTTAATTGATAGTATATGCATATTGAAACTTGGCTGCTTACTCCTGTGTACAGGAGTAAGGGGTTGGGAAACTTGACTGCTTGCTCCTGTGTGCAGGAGCAAGGGGTTGAGTGCAGC